>NZ_JBFBBY010000190.1:0-13089 GCF_040682875.1 Amycolatopsis sp. NPDC051071
TGTGTTTGCTTGTTTTCACCCGTCCCTCAACCACACCCTCACCCCCCCTCCGCCCCCCATTCTGTTTCATGGGGGCGACACATCCAAACAAATCCCCCCCCCCCCCCACCCCTCATGACACTTGGCACGCACGCGGGCGTTACGGCAGGCGCTGCCCCAGGAAGAGCGAAGCGGCGGCACCGATCATCAGCACCAGCGTCCCGAGGATCACCCAAGGGCGGCTCGCGTCGGCGTCCTTCAGCTCGTAACCGATCTGCTCGCCGAGGTCGTCGTACACGCGTTTCAGCTCGTCCGCGCTGGCCGCCTTGTAGAAGTCGCCGCCGGAAAGCCGGGCGATCTCCTCCAGCGATTGGTCGTCGACCTTCACGTCCTGCGGTTTGCCGTCGATGTCGACCGAACCGTGCGTGGTCCCGAACGAGATCGATGAGATCGGCACCTGTGCCTGCTTCGCCGCCTGCGCGGCGGTGTAGCCGCCTCGCGGTGCGTACAGGTCGTCGGGGACCGTCTGCTTGCCGTCACTCATCAGGACGATCCGGGCGGGTGGCGGGCCTTCCGCGCCACCGACGATCGCCGAGAAACTCTCGATCGACTGAAGCGCGGCGAAGATGCCTTCACCGGTGGCCGTCGACTGCGCCAGCTTCAGGTTGTCGATCGCTTTCACGACGCCGCCGCGATCGGTGGTTGGCGCGACCAGCACGGTCGCCGTCCCCGCGAACGAGATCAGCCCGAGATTGACGCCCGGCGTCATGTTCTGCGCGAACGACCGCGCCGACTCCTGGGCCGCCTTCAGCCGGGTCGGGGCGACGTCGGTCGCCTCCATCGACAGCGAGGTGTCGATCACCAGCACCACGGTGGCCCGGTTGCGGGGCACCTTCTGCTCGGCGGTCGGCCCGGCGAGAGCGACGGTCAGCACCAGCAGCGACAGCACGATGAGGATGGCAGGCACATGCCGCACCCAGCCCTGGCTCTTCGGCGCGACCTTGTCCAGCAGTTCCAGATTGGCGAACCGCATGGTGCGCTTGCGCCGCGCGCGCTGGGAGACCACGTAGCCCACGGCCACCGCGACGACCGCCAGCAGCAGCAGGAACCACCACGGCGAGGCGAATCCGGTCAGGCTCACGCGACACCACCGGACCAGCGGCGTTTGCGGGCCACCACGAACCGGACCATATCCGCGATCCAGTCCGAATCGGTGCGCAGCACCAGATGCGCGGCGCCGGCCCGGCGCAACGCGGCCGCGACCTCCTGCCGGTGTGCATGCGCCGCGGCGCCGAATTCCTTACGCAGCAAGGCCGAAGCGTGCACTTCGCGCTGTTTCCCTGTCTCCGGGTCGGCCAGTACGACGGTGCCCACGTCGGGCAGGTCGATGTCGCGCGGGTCGAGAACTTCGATGGCGATGAGGTCGTGGTGCCCGCCGAGCGCACGCAACGGGCGCTGCCATTCGGTGTCGCCGAGGAAGTCGGAGATCACGACGGCGAGCCCGCGCCTGCGCGGCGGACGGCGCAGCTTTTCCAGCGCCGCGGCGAGATCCCCGCGGACGCCTACCTCCGCACGAGGCGTCTCGGCGAGCTTGCGAACCAGGCCGCGAGCGTGCGGGAGCCCACCGCGCGCCGGGATCCGCGTGATGCTGTCCGCCCCGTTCGAGACGAGCGCGCCGATCCGGTTGCCGCCACCGCCGGTCAGATGCGCGACCGCGGCCGTCGCGCAGACGACCAGATCACGCTTCTCGCACAACGCGGTCCCGAAGTCGAGGCTCGCGGACACGTCCGCCACCAGCCACGTCTCCAATTCGCGATCGGCGACGGTCTCCCGGATATGCGGGCTCGTCGTCCGCGCGGTGACCGCCCAGTCCATCCGGCGGACGTCGTCACCGGGCTGGTACGGCCGGGCCTCCCCCGGTTCCGAACCCGGCCCCGGCACGAGCCCGAGGTGGTTTCCCTGCAGCAGACCGTCGAGACGGCGGCGCACGTCGAGTTCGAGCGTGCGCAGGCCCGCCTCCATCCGCTCCCCGCGGAGTACCGGCGGCGCCCAGGAAGGACGTTCGCCCTTCTCGTTCTTCACGCGAGTTCCTTACCTGACCGGTGCGCCGGCCGGGACCGGGCCGCCTTGCCCGGCGCCGCCCTGCGGACGGGCCGAGACCTGCGGCAACGGCACGGTCTGCAACACCCGCGTGATGATGTGGTCGATGGGGACGCCGTCGGCAAGGGCGTCGTAGGACAGCACGAGCCGGTGGCGCAGCACGTCGGGGACGACGTCGACGACGTCCTGCGGCAGCACGTAGTCACGGCCGCGGACCAGCGCGAGCGCCCGCGCGGCGGCGATGATGCCGAGGCTGGCGCGCGGCGAGGCACCGTAGGACACCCAGCCCGCGACGTCGGCGAGGCCGTGGTCGTTCGGGGTACGGGTGGTGAGCACGAGGCGGACGACGTAATCGACCAGCGCGTGGTGCACGAACACCTGCGAGGCCACGCCCTGCAGCCGGACGAGTTCACCCGGGGAGAGCACTTCCTGCGGTGTGGGCGCGGTGACGCCCATCCGGTAGATGATCTCCCGCTCTTCCTCGGCCGTCGGGTACTCGACGACGATCTTGAACAGGAACCGGTCCCGCTGCGCCTCGGGCAGCGGGTACACACCCTCGTTCTCGATCGGGTTCTGCGTGGCGAGCACGAGGAACGGGTCGGGCATCGTGAAGGTCTGGCCGCCGATCGACACGTGCCGCTCGGCCATCACCTCGAGCATCGCCGACTGCACCTTCGCCGGTGCGCGGTTGATCTCGTCGGCGAGCACGAAGTTCGCGACCACCGGGCCGAGTTCGACGTCGAACCGCTCGGCGCCCTGGCGGTAGATCCGGGTGCCGAGGATGTCGGCGGGGACCAGGTCCGGGGTGAACTGCACCCGCGAGAACGAGCCGCCGACCACTCGCGCGAAGGTCTCGACGGCGAGGGTCTTCGCGACACCGGGCACACCTTCGAGCAGGAGATGGCCCTTGGCCAGCAGGCCGACGAGCATCCGCTCGACCAGCCTGTCCTGGCCGACGATGATCCGCTTGACCTCGAACACGGTCCGCTCCAGCAACTGGGCGTCCCGCGCCGGCGTTCCGGGCTGCTGCTGCGCGCCATCGGCGTAGCCGGGCTCGGTCACTCGTGCCTCCTGTGTTCCCCGCTTGCGTTCTTGCGTCCGGATGTGACCGTAGTGGTCGGTGACACAGCCGTTCGTGAAGGTAGCCAACCGGACCACCGGTATGACGGCTGTGAAGGAGCCGCGGGGGCACGCTACGAAAACCGGTCCAGATCCTCCGGCGTGTCGATGTCGTCGCTCTCCCCCGGCTCCTCCGGCACCTCGACGAGGTCCAGCCCACCCAGCGTCCGCCGCAGCGACGCGTTCTCCACGCGCTCCGGCAACGCCGCGCGCACCGCCTCGGCCCGCCAGGCCCCCAGCAACCACTGCCGCTCACCCGAGGAGTCGACCAGAACCGCTCCGGAAGCAGTCCCGAGCGCGGCCACCAGCCGATCCACAGTGGACCTCCGGACCCCGGCGAGATCACCCGCCAGCACGACGACGACCTCCGTGCGCACCAACGCGAGCCCCGCCGCCAGCGCGGCCACCGGACCCGCTCCTGGCGAGGACTCCCGCGTCCACACGATGTCGCCGAAGCCCGGCCGCTCCGGCCCGACGACGATCACCGGGGCAGCATCCGCGAGCGCGGCCAAAGCCCTTGCCAGCAAAGGTTTCCCGCCGACGGGGAGCGCGGGTTTGTCCACACCGGACAGGCGGCGGGCAGCGCCGCCCGCGAGCACGATCCCCGCGTAGGTCACGCCTAGCCGATCAAACGGGCCGCGTACGGCATGATTCCGCCGTAGCGCACCGGCGCGACCCGCACTCGCAGACCGGACTGCGGTGCCTCGACCATCTGCCCGTTCCCGAGGTACATCGCGACGTGGTGGATGCCTCCGCCGCCGCCCCAGAAGAGCATGTCGCCCCGCCGCATCTGCGAAAGCGGCACCTGCCGCCCGGCGCTGTACTGATAGCCGCTGTAGTGCGGTAGCGAACGCACCCCGGCGAACGCGTAGATCATCAGCCCTGAGCAGTCGAAACCGGTCTTCATGTAGTCGCCGTAGCGATCCGCCGTGCCACCGTCGCGGATGCCGCGTGTCGGCCCGGAGCCGTTGCCACCGCCCCACGCGTACGGAAGTCCCAGCTGGGACAACGCCCGCTGGACGACGGCTTCGACACTCGACCCGGCGGGAGCCGACTGGACGGGCCTGCCACTCGACGGACGGCCACCGCCACCCTGGCTGGGACGGGACGCGGCGAGCGCGGCCTGACGGGCGCGCTCCTCATCCTCGCGGGCCTTCTGCGCCTTCCAGTCTTCGTAGCGCTGCCGCTGCCCCTGGAGACCGCTGACCTTCTGTTGCGCTTCGAAGAGCTGCTTCTCGACACTCGCCTTGTCGGCTTCGAGCTTGTCGTTCTGCGCGGCCTGCGTGTCCTGCACGTGCTGGGCGGCGCTCTGGGCGTTGTCGGCCTCGTGCTTGGCCGCCTCGGCCGCGCGCTTGCGCTCCTGCGCGATCTCCAGCTTCTTGCGCGCCGTCGCGTCCTTGTTGGACTTCTCGGTCTGCGCGCGCTTCATCGTGTCGAGTGCGTTGAGCCTGCTGCCGCCGACAGCGTCGAGCATCTGGGCGCGGCCGAGGAGTTCCTTGGGGGTGTTCGCGGTCAGGTACGCCGACACCGAGCCGATGGTGCTGCCCTGCTGGAAACTGGCGGCGGCGAACTTGTCGAGGTCCGCGCGCGCCTTGTCGATGGTGGTCTGCGCGGCGTCGGATTCGGTCCGCGCGCTCCGTGCCTCGCGATCGGCCTGCGCGGCCTCGTCCTGCGCGGTCTCCGAGTCGACCCTGGCCTTGTTCGCCTCCTCCATCTTCAGCTCGACGTCGTCATTGAGCTGGGAGAGCTTCGATTCGGCCTGGGCCAGCTGATTGGTGAGTCTGCCGACATCGCCTGCCTTGGCGTTGGCGTCGGCCTTGCTCGAGTTGATGTCGGAGTCGCTCGGGTTCGGCGGGGGCGGCGGGACCGCGAGACCCGTACCGGTCACCCCGAGCAACAGGGCGATGCCGAGCGCGCCGATGGTCACGCCACGGCGGACACCGGCCCCGGACCCGGTTTCACCACGCACGATCCGCCCACCTCCTGATCTTGAACAACGAGCTCACTGTGCCACTGCCGTCACAGCATTACCAGAAGCACCACCAGAAACTTACACACCGTAGGCACCATTTCCCCTCAACGGGGGACAAACAGACGAACGTTTCCCCACTCGAATGGCCGCAGTTCGCTGCGATGTTCCCCTACAGGCGTGTCGGCTTGCCAGCCAAAAAGTACAGGCGTACTGTTTGAGAAGACGACGAGGTGTGCCATCCCGGGTCCGGACTTACGGTGGGGGTGCGCAACACTCGCTCCGGGTCGGCCCGAACGACCTGGAGAACACCGAACTGACCCGCCACTGGAGTTAGAAGTGACCGCACCCGCCAGCAAGGACAGCTTCGGCGCCAAAGACACGCTGAAGGTGGGCGACGCCTCCTACGAGGTGTTCCGCCTCAACAAGGTCGAGGGCTCCCAGCGCCTTCCCTACAGCTTGAAGATCCTGCTCGAGAACCTGCTGCGGACCGAGGACGGCGCGAACATCACCGCCGACCACATCCGCGCACTCGGCAATTGGGACGCCAGCGCCGACCCGTCGATCGAAATCCAGTTCACGCCCGCCCGCGTGATCATGCAGGACTTCACCGGCGTGCCCTGCGTCGTCGACCTCGCCACCATGCGCGAGGCCGTCACCGACCTCGGCGGCGACCCGGACAAGGTCAACCCGCTGGCGCCCGCCGAGCTGGTCATCGACCACTCGGTCATCATCGACGTCTTCGGCCGCCCCGACGCCTTCGAGCGCAACGTCGAGATCGAGTACGAGCGCAACCGCGAGCGCTACCAGTTCCTTCGCTGGGGCCAGGGCGCCTTCGACGAGTTCAAGGTCGTCCCGCCGGGCACCGGCATCGTGCACCAGGTCAACATCGAGCACCTCGCGCGCACGGTCATGGCCCGCAACGGCCAGGCGTACCCCGACTCCTGCGTCGGCACCGACTCGCACACCACGATGGTCAACGGCCTCGGCGTGCTGGGCTGGGGCGTCGGCGGTATCGAAGCCGAGGCCGCCATGCTGGGCCAGCCGGTCTCCATGCTCATCCCGCGTGTCGTGGGCTTCAAGCTCACCGGCGAGATCCCGACCGGCGTGACCGCCACCGACGTCGTGCTCACCATCACCGAGATGCTGCGCAAGCACGGTGTGGTCAGCAAGTTCGTCGAGTTCTACGGCGAGAGCGTCGGCGCGGTGCCGCTGGCCAACCGCGCCACCATCGGCAACATGAGCCCGGAGTTCGGTTCCACCGCGGCGATCTTCCCGATCGACGAGGAGACCGTCCGCTACCTCAAGCTCACCGGCCGCTCCGCCGAGCAGGTCGCGCTCGTCGAGGCGTACGCCAAGGAGCAGGGCCTCTGGCACGACCCGTCGCATGAGCCGGAGTACTCGGAGTACATCGAGCTGGACCTGTCGACGGTCGTCCCGTCGATCGCCGGCCCGAAGCGCCCGCAGGACCGTATCGAACTGACGGACGCGAAGAACTCGTTCCGCAAGTCGATCCACGACTACGTCGGCGGCGAGCAGACCCCGCACACCAACGTCGACGAGGCGGTCGAGGAGACCTTCCCGGCCAGCGACCCGGCCGCCCTCTCGTTCAAGGACGAGGACGCGGTCGACATCCAGTCGGCGGCCAACGGCCACAGCGGCCGTCCGACCAACCCGGTCAAGGTCAGCACGTCGGACCGCGGCGAGTTCATCCTCGACCACGGCGCCGTGGTGATCGCCTCGATCACCTCCTGCACGAACACCTCGAACCCGTCGGTCATGCTCGGCGCGGCGCTGCTCGCGCGTAACGCGGTCGACAAGGGCCTCGCGGTCAAGCCGTGGGTCAAGACCTCGATGGCGCCGGGTTCCCAGGTCGTCACCGACTACTACACCAAGGCCAACCTGTGGCCCTACCTGGAGAAGCTGGGCTACCACCTGGTCGGCTACGGCTGCACCACCTGCATCGGCAACTCGGGCCCGCTGTCGGACGAGATCTCCGCGGCGATCCAGGAGAACGACCTCACCGCGGTTTCGGTGCTTTCGGGCAACCGGAACTTCGAAGGCCGGATCAACCCCGACGTGAAGATGAACTACCTCGCGTCGCCGCCGCTGGTCATCGCGTACGCGCTCGCCGGCACGATGGACTTCGACTTCGAGAACCAGCCGCTCGGCCAGGACACCGAGGGCAACGACGTCTTCCTGAAGGACATCTGGCCCGCGGCCCAGGAGATCCAGGAGACCATCGACTACGCGATCACGCAGGAGATGTTCACCAAGGACTACGCCGACGTCTTCGACGGTGGCGAGCGGTGGAAGTCCCTGCCGACCCCCGAGGGCAAGACCTTCGACTGGGACACGGAGTCCACCTACGTCCGGAAGCCCCCGTACTTCGACGGCATGAAGGCGGAGCCGTCCGCGGTCACCGACATCTCGGGTGCCCGCGTGCTGGCGAAGCTGGGCGACTCGGTCACCACCGACCACATCTCCCCCGCCGGCGCGATCAAGCCCGGCACCCCGGCCGCGCAGTACCTGACCGAGCACGGCGTGGAGAAGAAGGACTTCAACTCCTACGGCTCGCGTCGCGGTAACCACGAGGTCATGATCCGCGGCACCTTCGCGAACATCCGGCTGCGCAACCAGCTGCTGGACGACGTGCAGGGCGGCTACACCCGCGACTTCACCCAGGACGACGCCCCGCAGTCGTTCATCTACGACGCGGCGCAGAACTACGCGGCGCAGGACATCCCGCTGGTCGTCCTGGGCGGCAAGGAGTACGGCTCCGGTTCTTCGCGTGACTGGGCGGCCAAGGGCACCTCGCTGCTGGGCGTGCGCGCGGTGATCACCGAGTCGTTCGAGCGGATCCACCGGTCGAACCTGATCGGTATGGGTGTCATCCCGCTGCAGTTCCCGGCAGGCGAGTCGGCCTCGTCGCTCGGCCTCGACGGTACCGAGACGTTCGACATCTCGGGCATCACGAAGCTGAACGACGGCGAGACCCCGCGCACGGTCCACGTCACCGCGACGAAGACCGACGGCACCTTGGTGGAGTTCGACGCGGACGTCCGTATCGACACCCCGGGTGAGGCGGACTACTACCGCAACGGCGGCATCCTGCAGTACGTCCTGCGGAAGATGACCCAGGCGTAAGCACTTCAAACGCCGAAGGCCCCTTTTCCCGCACTTTGGGGAAAGGGGCCTTCGGCGTTTCTCGGTACTGTGCCGTATGACCCGCGGGAGAGTTCAGGTCCACAACGGCGAGCTGGCGTACGAGATCCGGGGCGAGGGCGCTCCGGTGATCCTGCTTCACGGCGGGATTCTCGACTCCCGCATGTGGGACGCCGAAATGACGGCGCTCGAAAGCCGGTACACCGCCATCCGCTACGACGCCCGCGGACACGGCGAGTCGTCGACACCGACTGAGCGATTCAGGCACTACGAAGATCTCCGCACGCTGATGACCGCCCTCGGACTCCCCCGCGCCTCACTGGTCGGCCTGTCCGGCGGCGGCCGGATCGCGGTCGACTTCGCGCTGACGTACCCGGACCTCGTCGAGAACCTGGTCCTCGTCGCGTCCGGCCTCAGTTCCATGACGATGAAGGACCCCTTTGTCTTGGAGCAGAACAGGAAACTCGAAGAAGCGGGCGCCGCGGGCGACCTCCCCGCGGCCATCGAGTGCATCCTGCGGATGTGGGTCGACGGCCCGCGGCGGGCACCGGCGGACGTCGACCAGGACGTCCGGAGGCTGTGCCAGGAGCTGTACACGCACACGATCACCCGGCACGGCCTCACCGGCTTCACGCTGATGGACGAACTACGGGCCATCGAACGCGCCGCCGAGCTGACTCCGCGCACTTTGACCCTGGTGGGTGAACTGGACGCCTCGGACATCCACGACGTCGCCGGCTTGATCGACAGCGAAGCACACGACGCCCGGAAACTCGTCGTTCCCGGGGTCGCGCATATGATCAACCTGGAGCGGCCTGCCGAGTTTTCCCGGATACTGCTGGATTTCCTGGATTGTTGAAGGGCAAGGCAAACTTGACGTCCCGGGGCGCGCGGCGGGAGCGGACCCTTCAAAGGGCCGACACCCCTTGACTGTCCTTAAGGGACAATTGTGAAATGTCACGGGTCCGATTAAGGGCTTTTGCGTGGTATCGCGAGGGGTCGTGAGTGACATGAGGGGTAAGGCAAAGGTGGCGCCTTCGGGCGGGTGGCGCCTGGGGTGGCGCGGCACCGCACTCGCGTGCTCAGACCCAGCACACCTGAGTTCGGCATCCAGCACGTGAGATCCGTCTTTAAGCACGCGAGTTACGTGCTCAAGCACGCGAGTCACGCCTTCAAGCACGCGAGTTACGTCCTTGAGCACGCGAGTCACGCCTTCGCTCTGGCCGCCAACCCCGCGAACGAGTCGGTCACAGCGAGCCCATGCACCACGCCACCTTTGCCTTATCCCTCAACAACCCGAATCGCCACTCACGACTACCTGGACCACCACGCCACCGTCGGTAGGCGGTCTCGCGCTCGTCCTGCTCCGAGCACTCCCCCGGTTTCTCCGGACGGCGGTCGACGACACGGCCGAGCGGGCGCAGCAGGACGTTGACCCCGACGATCACTCCGGTCCCCGCGAGCGCGACACTGTAAAGTCCCGCTCCCGCAAGGGATCCGACGGCCGCCGAGAACCACAGCGTGGCGGCGGTGTTGAGCCCGCGCACGTTCAGCCCGTCCCGCAGGATCACACCGGCGCCGAGAAACCCGATTCCGGAGACGATCTGGGCGGCCACCCGCGTCGGGTCGGCGTCACCACTGCTGTTCAGGCCGCCGAAACCGTGTGCGGACAGCAGGACGAACAGGGTGGTGCCGAGGCCGACGCCGGTGCCGACCCGGAGCAGCATTTCGAAGGTGAACGGCGACCACTGGCTCAAGTCCTCGTGAGTGATTTGGGTCGTTTTAACGACCCGAATCACTCACGAGCTGAACGCGTCACGGATCGTGTCACGCAGCCAGCGCTGCGCCGGATCCGCGTCGAGCCGGGCATGCCAGAGCAGGCGCACCTCGATCTCCGGCAGGTCCGCGGGGATCGGGAACCAGCGGATGCCGAGCGCCCGGCCGTACTGCTCGGCGAGGCGCTGGGGCGCGAGTCCGATGTAGTCGCTCGACGCGACCAGGAACGCGGCCACGGCCGACGTCGGGACGACGGCCGCGACCCGGCGCTGGAGCCCGGCGGCCTCTAGAACGTCGTCGAGCGGCCCACGCGCTCGGCCGCGCCGAGACGCGGAAACGTGGGGATGGCGGCAAAGCCGCGCCAGCGTTGGACGGTTCGTCTTCCCCAGCGGGCCATCGGCCCGGACGATCGCGACCACGCGTTCGCGGTACAGCAGCACCGACCGGATGTCGGGCGCCGCGACGTCGCCGGCGCCGATGTCCAGATCGACCGATCCGTCGCGCAGGGCTTCGGCGCTCTCGCTCCCTTCCCCGACGAAGCGCAGGACCACGCCCGGCGCGACCGCGGCTGTCGCTTCGACGGCCGCGGTCGCCAGTGTCGCGGCGACGCCGTCGTTGATCCGGATCGTGAAGGTACGTTCGAGGTCACCGATCGCGAGGTCACGGTCGGCGCTGATCAGCGCCGACGCCTCGTCGAGCAGCGATCGCACGCGCGGCGCGGTCCGGAGCGCGAACGGCGTCGGCACCATGCCGCGACCGGCGCGTACCAGGATCGGGTCACCCATCGCCCGCCGCAGCCTGCCCAGCGCCCGGCTGGTCGCCGGGATGGACAAATGCAGCCGCTCGGACGCGGCCGTGACACTGCTGTCCCGCAACAGCGCGTCGAATACTCGCAGGAGATTCAGATCCAGCTGGTCGACCATAGTTGCATCGTAGGCAACTAGTCTTTTCCAAAGTTGCGTGGCACGAATATGTCGCTGGTCCTTAACGTCAAGACCATGCCATTTCGAGTTGAAATCCGCGACGGCCCCGCCGTCACCCCGAGCCGTCCGGCCTCGCCGCCCGGCTTGCTCGCGCTCATGTGCGCCTGCGTCGTCCTCGTCGTCGGGATGGTCGCCGCGATCAACCTGGCCGTCCCGATGCTGGCCGCGAGCGCGCTGCACCCGTCCGCGTCGGCGCTGATCTGGATCGTCGACACCTACGTCGTCTTCTTCGCCTGCCTGGTGATCCCCGGCGGCGCCGCGGGCGATCGCTTCGGCCGCAAGGGGATCCTGGTCGCCGGCCTGGTGTTGTTCGCGGTCGGCGCGGCGCTGTCGACGGTCGCGCCGAACGTACCGTTCCTGCTGGGCAGCCGGGCGATCACCGGCATCGGCGCCGCCGCCGTGCTGCCCAACACTCTCGCCGTCCTGCTGCACGCCGTACCCGCCGAGCGCAAGGGCGTCACGATCGCCACCTGGGCTTCGATGACCGGGATCGGCGGGGTGGTCGGGAATGTCGGCGGCGGCGCGGTCCTCTCCGGTGGCTCCTGGCGTTGGCTGTTCGCCGCCGCCGTCCCGGTCTCACTGGTGCTCGCCGCGCTCGTCGCCCGGATCACGCCGGTGTCGGCGCGGCACGACCGCAGGATCGACGTGCCCGGCGCGATACTGCTCGTCGGTGCCTCGGTCGCGCTGCTGCTCGGCATCGTCGAGGGACCGGAGGCCGGCTGGGGCAGCCCGCTGGTGCTGACCGGATTCGCCTGCGCCGCGGTGTTGTTCGCCGTGTGGACGCTCGTGGAACTGAAGACGAAGCATCCTTTGCTCGACCCTCGGCTGTTCCGCGTTCCCGCCCTGCGCAGCGCCTCTCTCGGCATGACGGCGATCTTCTTCGGGATGTTCGCGCTGTTCTACGTCAACGCGTCGTTCCTGCAGTACGGCAAGGGATTCAGCGTACTGCTGACCGGACTCGGCATCATCCCGCTGACCATCCCGGTCATCGCCGGCGCGCGGCAGGTGGGACGCCTCGTCCAGCGCATCGGCCTCGACGCCGTCATCGCCATCGCTTTCGTCTTCGTCGGCGGCGGCCTGATCGGACTGTCCACAAGCGACGCCTCGACGCCGTACGCCGTCTACGCGGCCTGGCTCGTCGCGACCGGAATCGGTGTCACGCTGGCACTTCCGACACTGTCCGGTGCCATCTCCGGCTCACTGCCCCCGGCACAGGCGGGCGTCGGTGCCGGCCTGCAGGCCACCACCCGCGAGTTCGGCAGCGCGCTCGGCGTGGCGGTCATCGGCACCGTCCTCACAGGACGGTTCGTCAGCGGGCTCCCGCCGGACCTCCGGGCGAGCCACGATCCGCACACCGTCGCGCAAGCCCTCGCCGCGGCGCCCGGCCGCGCCCCTGAAGTGATCTCCGCGTTCGTCAGCAGCACGAGCACGGCCTTACGGGTGATCGGGATCAGCGTGCTCGTCCTCGGCGCGCTCGTCGTCCTGCAGTCACGACTCTCCCGCAGCCCTTGAGAAGAAGTAGTTCCCTGCTCGGCCTCGTCGCCGGTGCCACCGGCTGGCTCACCTCTGAAAGGAATCACCATGTCCGAAGTGACCGCTTTTATGTTGGTGAAGACCACACCCGAGTGGCTCGGCCTGACCGTCGAGCAACGCGTGGAGGTCTTCAAGACCGAGGTGCTCCCGGCGATCGAGAGCAAGGTGAAGGGAGTCCGGTCCCGGTTCTTCGACACCGAGTTCTACTCCGCGCGAGTGACCGACGTCTGGGTGTGGGAGGCCGACGACCATCACTCGTATCAGCTTCTGATCGAGGCTTGCGCGAGACTTCCTTCTGGGACCGGTACTTCGAGGTCGTCGACCTGCTTGTCGGCGTCGAGAACGCGTACGCCACGAACTACGACATGGACGCCTACGCGAGCGTCGACGTGTAAGCAACCAGAACGCTGAACCTCGCGAATGTCATGAGGGGTCCCCATAGGACAAATTTTGTCCTATGGGGAC
>NZ_JBFBBY010000191.1:0-13036 GCF_040682875.1 Amycolatopsis sp. NPDC051071
ATTCCCTCGGCTCAGCCGAGGGAAGGGGTCCTTCACGCGCCGCCGTGGTGACTGGTGGTGCTGCTGGGGCTCGTGATGGCCTTCCGGGACGGGTGAGAGGCACCTTGAGGGGACTCTGGGTCCCTCAAGGAGTCCTTCAAGGACCGGCCGCTACTCGGCCCACCGCCGTAGGTACCTAAAACACCCTTCGTCAGAACGACCCAAAAGACTCACGACCCCGCGGCTGTCGCGTACCGTCGTCGTGCGGCACGGGACTGATCGCGATCTTTTTGTGACCTGGGCGGGCAACCGTCCGGTCGCGCCTGACGTCAGGCATGCGTGGGGTGAACGACGAGCCGGTCCCGGTCTGGGGGCTGGGACCGGCTCGCGCTTTCTTCGCACCGTTTGACTACGGGGGTGGACATGGAATCGACCTGGTTGCGGGGACGCCGGGTGCCGCTGGCACTCGCGGTCGTCCTGCTGGCCGTTCTGGCGACGTTGGCGTTCGTGCTGTCCGGTCCAGGGGAGACCGGCCAGGCCGCTCCGCCGCAGGTCGCGGACACGTCGTCGGCGGCGGCGGCCGACCCGGGCACCTCCGTCGCGGCCGCCGAAGACGGGGCCGCCATCGAGGGGCTGCCGAAGGTCGACCCGGTGTCGATCGACGTGCCGAAGATCGACGCGAAGTCCAGCCTGGTCCCGCTCGGCCTCAACGCGGACAACACCGTCGAGGTGCCGCCGGTGACCCAGCCGATGCAGGCGGGCTGGTACGAGAACGGGCCGACGCCGGGGGAGGTCGGGCCTTCGGTGATCCTCGGCCACGTCGACGGGAACAAGCAGAAGGGCGTCTTCTTCCGGCTCAAGGAGCTGGCGCCCGGTGACAAGATCTCGGTCGGGCGCAAGGACGGCACGACGGCCGAGTTCGCGGTCACGAAGGTCGATCGGGTGCCGAAGGACAAGTTCCCCACCGACGCGGTCTACGGCGACACCACCGAGCCTGAACTGCGGCTCATCACCTGTGGCGGGGTCTTCGACAAGACGTCGCACAACTATCTCGACAACATCATCGTTTTCGCTCGGCTGCTCGCGAGGTGAGTCCCATGATCAGGTACCGGTCCGCTCTGGTGGTGACGTGCGGGGTGGCCTTGGCCGTCCCTTCCGCCGCTTTCGCGCAGGACGACGTCCAGCCCGCCGCGTCACCGACGCCGAGCACGACGTTCACCCCGCCGCCCGCGCAGTACCCGTTCGTCGCACTCTCCCCGTCGAAGTCGACGGCGGGGGAGGACATCCTGGTCTCGGTCGGCTGTGCGGTGGCCGACCTCGGCGAGGTGAAGTCGATGGTGCTGGACCGGATCGGGAAGTTCGAGGTGACCTCGGAGAATCCGGTGATCCTCGGCGCTGTCGCGCATATCGGCGACAAGGCGAGGCCGGGCTTTTACGCGGTCAAGGCGACCTGCAAGACGACGACGGTGACGATCAACCTCGAAGTCGTGCCGGGCAAGACCTCGACTCCGGCTCCGACGCCTTCCCAGCCGCCCAAGGCGACGCCTTCGAAATCGGATTCACCGGTCAAACCGGCGGTCGGGCGTCAGGTTTCGAAGATTCCGGTGGGGGCACCGCAGACCGGTGGCGGGGGAACCGCTCACTGATTCGTAAGCCGCGCTTTTGGCCGGCTGCTTGCGGAAGCAAGATTGTCACTCACGAGTCTTTTAGTGCCTGAAGGCAACCGATTCCCATTCCTGGAAGTGTTCTTTGTGCGGGGGCACGCACTGAGGGAGAAAAGATCATGGGAATGAAAAGAATTGTCGCGGGTGCGGGTCTGCTCGCGATGACGGCGGGAGTGATCCTCGCGCCGCAAGCGGCCGCGACCGCACCACCGCCGAAACTGTGGGTCAGCCCGGCGAAGGTCGCGCCAGGGCAGTCGCTCGAATTCACGGCCAGTTGCTACGGCACCCGCACCGCGGTGACGTCGCCGGGCCTGACCGGTCCGGTCACGCTCGACGTCCAGCCGGGCTCGGGGAACCAGGCGCCGTACATCGGGCACGGCAAGGCGGTGGCGAAGACGGGTAAGTTCAAGGCGAGTTTCCACTGCGACGGCGGGCCGAACCTCCCGGCGGCCAGCGGGACGGCGACCGTCGAGTTCGAGATCGTCTGCCTGCCGCCCACGACGTCGCCTACCGCGCCGCCGTCGAGCAGCAAGCCGCCGTCGAGCAGCGGCGCGCCTTCGTCTAGTCCAGCACAGCCGAGTCCAGCACAGTCGAGTCCGGCGCCGTCCAGTTCACGGGCCGTCGTCCCGGCGGCGCTAACGAAGTCGTGCGGCACGCCGCCGTCTTCGCCGGGCAAGAAGCCGCAGGTCAAGGTGACACCGAAGGGTGCTCCGCAGACCGGCGGCGGCGCACTCGGCTAGCCCTGGGAAGGGAGCAAGGGACCTTTGCTATCACTTTCCCGGCGGGGTCCGGGCGGCGCTGGAACGCAGGGCGGCCCGCGCAGTCCGTGAAGTCCTCTTTGAGGGACCCAGAGTGCCTCAAGGAGGACTTCACGGACTTGCCCAGAGGATCAGCCTTCGTCGTCGACCCAGTCGAAGGTCTTCGTGACGGCCTTTTTCCAGTTGCGGTACTCGGACTCGCGGCGGGCCTCGTCCATCGACGGGTCCCACTGCTTGTCCTGCGCCCAGTTGTTGCGGATGTCGTCTTCGCTCTTCCAGAAGCCGACCGCGAGACCGGCCGCGTAGGCCGCGCCGAGCGCGGTGGTCTCGTTGACCACCGGGCGGATCACGGGCACGCCGAGGATGTCCGCCTGGAACTGCATGAGCAGTTCGTTGACGACCATGCCGCCGTCGACCTTCAGCGACTTCAGCGGGACGCCGGAGTCGGCGTTCATCGCGTCGATCACCTCGCGTGACTGGAACGCCGTCGCCTCCAGGACCGCCCGCGAGATGTGGCCCTTATTGACGTACCGGGTGAGGCCGACGATCGCACCGCGGGCGTCGGAACGCCAGTAGGGCGCGAAGAGGCCCGAGAACGCGGGCACGAAGTACGCGCCACCGTTGTCCTCGACGGTGCGGGCGTGCTCCTCGACCTCGGCCGCGGAGCCGATCAGGCCGAGGTTGTCCCGCAGCCACTGCACGAGCGAACCGGTGACCGCGATCGACCCTTCGAGCGCGTACACCGTGTCGTTCGAGCCGATCTTGTAGCAGACCGTCGTGAGCAGGCCGTTGTCCGACATCACCTTTTCGGTGCCGGTGTTGAGCAGCATGAAGTTGCCGGTGCCGTAGGTGTTCTTCGCTTCACCCGGCGAAAGGCACGCCTGCCCGAACGTCGCCGCCTGCTGGTCGCCGAGGATGCCCGAGATCGGGACGCTCGCCAGCGCGTTCTTCTCCCGGACCTTGCCGTACACCTCCGACGACGACCGGATCTCCGGCAGCATCGACAGCGGGACCGTCATCTCCTTGGCGATCTCCGCGTCCCAGGCCAGGGTGTCGAGGTCCATCAGCATGGTGCGAGAGGCGTTGGTCGGATCGGTGACGTGTACGCCGCCGTCGACCCCGCCGGTCATGTTCCACAGCACCCAGGTGTCCATGTTGCCGAAGATCAGCTCGCCCGCTTCGGCCTTCGCGCGGGCGCCGTCAACGTTGTCGAGGATCCACTTGATCTTCGGTCCGGAGAAGTAGGTCGCCAGCGGCAGGCCCACCTTGGCGCGGTAACGCTCCTGCCCGCCCCCGAGCGAGCCGAGTTCGTTGACGATCTTGTCGGTGCGGGTGTCCTGCCACACGATCGCGTTGTACACCGGCTTGCCGGTGGTGCGGTCCCAGACCAGCGTGGTCTCACGCTGGTTGGTGATGCCGACCGCGACGATGTCGCCTGCGACCAGGTCGCCCTTGGCGAGCGCGCCCGCCGCGACGGCCCGCGTGTTCTTCCAGATCTCTTCGGCGTCGTGCTCGACCCAGCCCGCCTTCGGGAAGATCTGCTCGTGTTCCCGCTGGTCCACGGCGACCACCCGGCCGGAGTGGTCGAAGATCATGCAGCGGGTCGACGTGGTGCCCTGGTCGATCGCGGCTACGTACGAAGTCATCGAAGCTCCAGTTTCAGGTCAGGTTGTGGACGGCGAGGAACAGCAGTGCGGCCAGGGCACCGCCTGCCAGCGGGCCGGCGACCGGGATCCAGGAGTAACCCCAGTTCGGGTTGGCCTTGTTCTTGATGGGCAGCAGGAACGCGTAAGCGATACGGGGGCCGAGGTCTCGGGCCGGGTTGATGGCGTAACCGGTCGGGCCACCGAGTGACTGGCCGATGACCAGCACGACGAACGCTACACCGGCGTAGCCGAGCGCGGAGTTGCCGAAATTCGGCGTTCCGCTTTCACTTGTGGGGTTGGCGTAGATCGGGCTGAGCAGGATCCACGCGACCAGCACGAAGGTGCCGATGATCTCGGTGACGAGGTTCCATGCCTTGTTCGGGATCTGCGGTGCGGTCGAGAAGATGCCGAGCGTCTCGTCGCGGTTGGGATGGTCGTCGAACTGCAACTTGTAGGTGGCCCAGCAGAGCACCGCGCCGAGGATCGCGCCGACCATCTGCCCGGCGAAGTAGATCGGGACGTTCTCCCATTTGATCTTGTCGGCGATGGCGAGGCCCAGCGTCACCGCGGGGTTGAGATGCGCGCCGCTCGGCGCGGCGATGCTGGCGCCGGTGAAGACCGCGAACGCCCAGCCGAGGGTGATCATCACGACGCCACCGTTGTGGCCGTTGTTCTTTCGCAACACGTGGTTGGCGACCACGCCGTTACCCAGCAGGATCAGGACCGCCGTTCCCAGCAGTTCCCAGACGAAGATGGCTCCCACACTCACGTACGACCTCCACATTGGACATTCCGCGCAGGGTCGTACACGGTGTGCTACGGCGCCCTTGCCGACCCACGTCCGACGCACGTTACCGTCGCGTATTTGTTCCTTCCAGGCGTGGGAAGGACGAATTACGTCTCGAAGAGCACACTGCAAGATCAGCGAGGGTTACGCCACATGTGTCACCCGCACAACGGACCGGTCGCGGCCGATCGTGCGATGCTGGAGACCCGGCGGCACCAAGGAGGAATGTCACGTGGCAAGTTCTCAGCGCGAAGCCGAAAACAGCCCCGCCAGGCTGGGCCCGCTCAAGCGGGAAGAGTCGTGGCAGCGCCTGAGCGAGGACAAATTCGACCTCGTCGTGATCGGTGGCGGCGTGGTCGGGGCGGGTACCGCGCTCGACGCCGCGACCCGTGGCCTGCGGGTCGCGCTGGTTGAGGCGCGCGACCTCGCTTCGGGGACGTCGAGCCGGTCGAGCAAGCTCTTCCACGGCGGGCTCCGTTACCTCGAACAGCTGGAATTCGGCCTGGTGCGCGAAGCTCTGCGTGAGCGCGAACTGATGCTGACGACGATCGCGCCGCATCTGGTGAAGCCGGTCGCGTTCCTGTACCCGCTGACGCACCGCGTCTGGGAACGTCCGTACACCGCCGCCGGTCTGCTGATGTACGACACGATGGGCGGCGCGCGTTCGGTCCCCGGCCAGAAACACCTGAGCCGTGCGGGTGCGCTGCGGATGGTCCCGGCGCTCAAGCGGTCCGCGCTGATCGGCGGAATCCGTTATTACGACGCGCAGTCCGACGACGCACGCCATACGATGACCGTCGCCCGCACCGCCGCGCATTACGGCGCGGTGGTGCGCACCTCCACCCAGGTGGTCGGTTTCCTCCGCGAGGCGGACCGCATTTCCGGGGTCCGCGTGCGTGACGTCGAGGACGGCCGCGAGACCGAGATCCACGCCTCCGCGGTGGTCAACTGCACCGGTGTCTGGACCGACGAACTCCAGCGGCTTTCGGGTGGCCGGGGCCGGTTCCGCGTCCGCGCGAGCAAGGGCGTGCACATCGTCGTCCCGCGCGACCGGATCGTCTCGGAAGCGGGCATGATCCTGCGTACCGAAAAGTCCGTCCTCTTTGTCATCCCGTGGCGTAACCACTGGATCGTGGGCACCACCGACACGGACTGGAACCTCGATCTCGCGCATCCCGCCGCGACGAAGCACGACATCGACTACCTCCTCGAACACGTCAACACCGTGCTCGCGACACCCTTGACGCACGACGACATCGAAGGTGTCTACGCGGGACTCCGGCCTTTGCTCGCCGGGGAAAGCGAAGAGACCTCGAAGCTTTCGCGGGAACACGCGGTCGCACGGGTCGCGCCGGGACTGGTCGCGATCGCCGGCGGGAAGTACACCACCTATCGGGTGATGGCGGCCGACGCCGTCGACGCCGCGGCGGTCGACCTTCCCGGCAGGCCGCAGTCGTCCATCACGGACAAGGTGCCGCTGCTGGGCGCCGACGGTTACCACGCACTGGTGAACCAGGCCGATCATCTGGCCGCGGAGCACGGGCTGCATCCGTACCGCGTCCGTCACCTGCTCGACCGGTACGGCTCGATGGTGCACGAGGTCCTCGCTCTCGGCGAAGGACGGCCAGAACTGCTGAAGCCGCTGGAGCACGCTCCGGACTACCTCGCCGTCGAGGCCGTCTACGCGGCCAGCCACGAAGGCGCGCTTCACCTGGAAGACGTCTTGGCGCGCCGTACGCGGATCTCGATCGAGTACGCGCACCGCGGGGTGGACTGCGCCGAGCAGGTCGCCAAGCTGGTGGGCGAGGTGCTCGGCTGGACGAAGGAAGAGATCACCCGTGAGGTCGAGGTCTACCAGGCACGGGTACACGCGGAACAGGAGTCCCAGTCACAGCCGAGTGACGAGGCCGCCGACGCACTGCGGTCGGCCGCGCCGGAAGCGCGCTCAGGGATCATCGAACCGGTGAGTTGATCGCTCCTGCTGAATGGTGTGCCAAGCGCGCAAGGATCGTTGCCTGATCGGGTGAACCTGCAATAGCGTCGGCCGTCAGTGAGACGGAAGGCGGACTTGTGGTGTTTCTCGACTCGTCGACGTGGACGGACCGGATCTTCGCCGGAGGCTCGTGGGTGCCCGGCACCGGTGGCACCCGGAACGTCACGGAGCCCGCGACCGGCGCGGTTCTGGGCAGCGTCGGCGTGGCCTCGGCCGAAGACGCCGCGAAAGCCGCGGAGACGGCGGCCGAGGCGCAGCGGTCCTGGGCGGCGACACCGCATGTCCGGCGCGCCGCGATCCTGCGCACCGCGGCCCGGTTGTGGGCCGAGCACGCCGACGAGATCCGCTGGTGGAACGTCCGCGAGGTCGGCGCGGTGCCGGGTGTGGCCGGGTTTTCGCTGCACGTCGCGGAACAGGAGTGCTACGAGGCGGCCGCGTTACCCGGCCGCCCGTACGGCGAACTCCTGCCGAGTGAGGAACCGCGCCTTTCGATGGCGCGCCGCGTCCCGGCAGGCGTCGTCGCGGTGATTTCGCCGTTCAACATGCCGATCATCCTGGGCATCCGCTCGGTCGCCCCGGCGCTCGCGCTGGGTAACGCGGTCATCCTGAAGCCGGACCCGCGCACCGCCGTCACCGGTGGCGTGGTCCTCGCGCGGATCTTCGAAGAAGCGGGCCTGCCGCCGGGAGTGCTGCAGATGCTGCCCGGCGGCGCGGACGTCGGCGAAGAGCTGGTGACGCATCCGGCGGTCCGGGTCATTTCGTTCACCGGATCCACCGGCGCCGGGCGCAAGGTCGGCGAACTCGCCGGAAAGCATTTGAAGCGCGCGCATCTGGAGCTGGGCGGGAACTCGGCGCTCATCGTGCTCGACGACGCCGATGTCGACGAAGCCGCCGGACTGGCCGCGTTCGGTTCCTTCTTCCACCAGGGCCAGATCTGCATGACGACCGGACGGCATTTGGTGCACGAGCGGCTTTACGACGACTTCGTCGAGCGGCTCGCGGCGAAAGCGGCCGCCCTGCGAGTGGGTGATCCAGCGCAAGAGGAGGTCGCGCTCGGCCCGATCATCGACGCTGGGCAACGAGACAAGATCCACGATCTGGTCACCGCCAGCGTCGCGGCGGGCGCGCGGATCGCCGCCGGCGGCGAATACGATCGGCTCTTCTACGCCGCGACGGTGCTCGCCGACGTGCCGCCGGACGCGCCCGCCGTCGCACAGGAGATCTTCGGCCCGGTCGCGCCGGTCGTGCGTTACTCCGACGCCGAGGAGGCCGTCCGGCTGGCGACTTCGAGCGAGTACGGGCTCTCGTTGGGCATCGTCACCCGCGACGTCCTCAAAGGACTGGAGCTGGCCGACCGCGTCCCGACCGGGATCGTGCACATCAACGACCAGACCGTCAGCGATGAGGCGAACAGCCCCTTCGGTGGCGTCGCCGCTTCGGGAACCGGAAGCCGTTTCGGCGGCGCGTCGGCGAACGTCGAGGCCTTCACCGAGACCCGCTGGGTCACCGTGCGCAGCACCCCGGCGACCTACCCCTTCTGATCGCCCGCAATTAGTCCTCTAGTCGCGGTGGTTCGCACTACGTACTACCGCAACCAGAGGACGAAACGCGGGTGGGTCAGGCGGTGCGGCGCCAGCGGATGAGGCGTTCCCCGGTCGGGGCCGGGTCCAGCTCGGGCCCGATCAGGGTGAACCCGCATTTGCGGGCGACCGAGGCCGAAATGTCGTTGGTCTCTTCGTAGCGGTAGCTGACTTCGCGCAGGCCGAGCCCGCCGAAACCGAAGCGCAGGGCGGCGTTGAGCGCGGTGCTCGCGACGCCCTTGCCCCGTGACGCCGCCCGGACCCAGACCGACGCCTCCGCGTAGCCGAGGTCGAGATCGAGGTCCCGCAGGCCGACCTCACCCAGCAGATCCCCGGTCGTCGGCTCCGCCACCGCCCACGAGCAGCGTTCGTCACCGGCCCACTGTGCCGCGCGCAGGGCGACGTACTCGGTCGCTTCGTCGAGGTCCCGGAGCCGATAATTCAGGACGTACTTGCGGTGTATCGGGTCGGCGAAGGCCGCGACCAGCGCCGGACGGTCGTCGAGTGCCTTGTCCGCCCGCAGCTGCCGCAGGTAGTACTCGCCCGCGTTGATCTCCACCGGTTCCACCCTTCGAGGGTAACCGGACCGGTGGCGCCGCTTCAGCGACGGCGGCTGATGATCAGCGCGACCGCCAGCGGGAGCAGGAACACCAGGAACGTCCCCCTGGTGAAGAAGAACAACGCGATCGCGACCGCGGCGGCGATCGGGACGGCGCTGGCCGTCAGCCATTTCGCCGGCGGAGCGTCGCTTTTCGCGGACGCCTGCGCGACGCCGGGCATCGCGGCCAGTGGGAGCAGCGCGCTGGGCCTCGGTGACGGCAGATCCGTGAACAGCGGTTCGAGGTCGCTCGCCATCCGCGCGGCACTGATCTTCGCCGAACGGGTGCCGAACTCGTCGATGTCGAGCCTGCCGGTCCGGACATGCTCTTCCAGTGCTTCGAGCGCGTCCTGTCGTTCGGCGTCGCTCAGCCGGATGTCCGGTCTCCCGTCACTCACGTCCCGAGTCTACGGGCGCATCATCCGTCCAGTTCCCCGCGACGTTCCCGGTAGTGGTCCCGCAGTTCCCGGCGGTGGTCCCGCTGCAGCTTCTTGTGGGTCTTGTCCCAGCCCTTGCCCCAGATGCCCTCGCCGAGCACGCTGACGCCGACCGGAATGGCGAGGAGCCACCAGGTGGCGCCGGTGCCGATGATGAACGCGAGGGTGCCGATGAAGAGGAGCGGCAGGAGCGCACCCATGACGCGCTGCACGGGGGAGAGGCCCGCCCACGGCGGCGGCGCCGGCCTCTCGGGCTCGCTCGTCGCCACGGCCGCTTTGGGGACGTCGAACACCGGATGCGGTTCGGGCAGGTCGACGAAGACGTCAGACAGCTCACCGCGGGTTTTGGCCGCGGTGACCTTGGCGGATCGCTCACCGAACTCGTCGATGTCGATCCTGCCCACGCTCATGTGCTCACCGAGCGCGGTCAGCGCGGACTCTCGATCCTGATCACTGATCCGCAGCCGCGGAGACGGAACCTCGCTCACCTTGCCGATGGTAGGCCGTGCGAGGTCCCGTCAACCACGACATTCGTCAGTCTTTCAATTCGAAGAGCTGAGTCCCTTGCGTGACCGCCGCGCCGACCTCGACCGAAAGACCGGTCACGGTGCCCGCTTTGTGCGCGGTGACCGGGTTCTCCATCTTCATCGCTTCGAGGACGACGACCAGTTCGCCCGCCTCGACCTGCTGGCCTTCTTCGACGGCGACCTTCACGATGGTGCCCTGCATCGGCGCGGTGACGGCGTCGCCGCTGACCGCGGCCTTGGTGCCGCCCGCGCGCTTGCGCGGCTTGGCCTTGACCGCCGTGCCGCCGCCACCACCGGCGTCGAGCGAGAAACCACCGGGAAGCGACACTTCGAGGCGGCGTCCGCCGACCTCGACGACGACGTTCTGGCGAGGCTGCTCTTCTTCGGCCTCGACGGCTTCGGGGGCGACGAACGGCTCGATCTTGTTGTCGAACTCGGTCTCGATCCAGCGCGTGTGCACGCTGAAGCCGTCTTCGTCGCCGATGAAGGCCGGGTCGTCCACGATCACTCGGTGGAACGGCAGGACCGTCGCCATCCCTTCGGCGACCATCTCGGCCAGCGCCCGGCGGCTGCGCTCCAGCGCGTTCTGGCGGTCCGAACCGGTGACGATCAGCTTCGCGAGCATCGAGTCGAACTGACCGCCGATGACGCTGCCGGATTCGACACCCGAATCGACCCGGACACCTGGCCCGCTCGGCGCGACAAACCTCGTCACGGTGCCGGGTGCGGGCAGGAAGCCGCGGCCGGCGTCTTCACCGTTGATGCGGAATTCGATCGAGTGACCGCGCGGCTCCGGGTCTTCGGTGATGCGCAGCTTCTCGCCGCGTGCGATGCGGAACATCTCACGCACGAGGTCGAGGCCCGTGGTCTCCTCGGACACCGGGTGCTCGACCTGCAGCCGCGTGTTGACCTCGAGGAACGAGATCGTGCCGTCGACGGCGACGAGATACTCGACGGTTCCGGCGCCGTAGTAACCGGCTTCCTTGCAGATCGCCTTCGCGGATTCGTGGATGCGCTTGCGCTGCTCGTCGGACAGGTACGGCGCGGGTGCCTCCTCCACCAGCTTCTGGTGGCGGCGCTGCAGCGAGCAGTCGCGGGTGCCGACGACGATCGCGTTGCCGTGCTGGTCGGCGAGCACCTGGGCCTCGACGTGCCGCGGCTTGTCCAGGTAGCGCTCGACGAAGCATTCGCCGCGGCCGAAGGCGGAGATCGCCTCGCGCGTCGCGGATTCGAAGAGCTCCGGGATCTCCTCGCGGGTGCGCGCGACCTTGAGGCCGCGGCCGCCGCCGCCGAACGCCGCCTTGATCGCGACCGGCAGGCCGTACTCGTCGGCGAACGCGATGATCTCGTCGGCGTTCGCGACGGGTTCCTTCGTACCGGGCACGAGCGGCGCGCCGGCACGCAGCGCGATATGGCGCGCGGTCACCTTGTCGCCGAGGTCGCGGATGGCCTGCGGGCTCGGCCCGATCCAGGTCAGCCCGGCGTCGAGCACGGCCTGCGCGAAGTCCGCGTTCTCGGACAGGAAGCCGTAACCCGGATGCACCGAGTCCGCGCCCGACCGCTTGGCGGCGTCGAGCAGCTTGTCGAAGACCAGATAGCTCTCCGCCGCGGTGGTGCCACCCAAGGCGAAGGCCTCGTCCGCGAGACGGACATGGGGTGCGTCACGATCCGGATCGGCGTAGACGGCCACGCTGGTCAGCCCGGCGTCCTTCGCCGCCCTGATCACCCGTACCGCGATTTCGCCGCGGTTCGCGATCAGGATCTTGGTCACCGGACCACCTGTGCCGGCCTGCTCGGTCACGCCGTACCTCCTGCGTTCGCACGTCGGGCCGCCCCGATGCGGCTCCGCAGCAGTTTACGGAAGTTCCGGCCCTGCTTGAGTGAGAGCAAGGCCACCCAGTGACTTTTGTTTATACCAGCGCCTCGCGGTGCCGCAGTTCTTCTGGAAGGTCGGAATCGAGCACGATGAGGTCATAGGGCTGTGCCTGGTAGACGTGCCCGAGGTGCTCGGACTTGACCAATGCCCACGGCTGGTGCGGCCCACAGCATTCGACCAGGCGCTGCACCGAGCTGAACGCGATGAGTGCCATCCGGCCGTCGCTGGTCTCGCGAAGCTCGATCTCCGCGCTTGTGAAGTCCTTCGGCTTTTTCGCCGTGGGAAGGAACAGGGCGTTGGGCAATCCAGGGTTCGTCACGGGAACAACATAGACGTGCACTCTGCGCTAGATCACTTACGCTCTCGGATATGCGGACTCAGGAAGCGCGGACGCCGCGATCCGTGCTGTTCACGGCGGTGCTGGCCGTCGTGGTGTCGGCAGGCGTGTTCGTGGCTGTGTTCCTGCTCCGCCATCCCGAGCCGACACCCGCGGGCGCGCCCGACTCAGGTACGGCGCCCGACGCCGCCCCGGCGACGCCTGCCGTCAACTGCGGCCATTCCCTCTGCCGGGAGCTCGGGGCGATGACCGTCGGCGGGGTGCCCGTCGTGCTGCTGGCCGACGAAGCGGGGAAACAGGGTGTCGTCCGGATCGGCGGCGACTCGATTTTCCCGTTGATCATCAACGACCTGGGAGTCACCCTCGGGGGTGATTCCCTGCGGTGCGTCGACGGCGCGACGCCGGTTTGCCTGGTGCGTGGCGTGGCAGGCGGCGGTTCGGCGGGCGAGTTGTTCGTCGCGCGTGGCGGGATCTGGCGGGACACCGGGAAGCCGTACTTCTCCGACGCCGGGACGATCTCCCTGAACGACGTGACCGCCGACGGGATCGCGGATGTCATCGTCGTGCGCCACGAATGTCCCGGAGCGCAGTCCGGTTCGGCCCGCTGCCAGGCCGCGCCGGTGCTGGCGGAGGTCTACGACGTCGCGCGGGGCTCGGTGGGCTGCACGCGGCGGTACACCGCGCCCTCGGAACTGAAGGGGTGGCCGGACGTCCGGCTCGTCCGCGCTGACCTGCGGCCCTGTCCCTGACGCGGTAGCAAGGGACCTTTGCTATCACTTTTCGGCCGGGACGCCGGGGTCCAGTCCGGAAGTACATGAAGGCCCCCTTCCTTGCGCTAGGCGCAAGCAAGGGGG
>NZ_JBFBBY010000192.1:0-13028 GCF_040682875.1 Amycolatopsis sp. NPDC051071
CCGAGGGAAGGGGTCCTTCACGCGCGACCCAAGTACAGGAAGGCCCCCTTCCTGTACCTAGGCGCAAGGAAGGGGGCCTTCCTGTACCTCAGGCGAGCACGGGCGCCAGTACCCGAGCCCACCGAACACCTCGTGAGTGGCGATTCGGCTTGAAAAAAACGGTCGTCACCTCAGCGGTAATAACTCAGCGGAACGCGGCGGCGTTCGCCTCGGCCCACTCCCGGTAGCTGACGCCGGGCCGTCCGGTGAGTTCCTGGACGACACCTGTCGGCGTGTCGGGGTTCTCGGTGAAGTACGCGAAGCCGTCGAGCAGCCACTCGCCGATCTCCGCCGGGAGCCCGGCGTCGGCCCACTGCTTGGTCGCCTCGTCCCGGGTGAGTTCCTGTAAGACGACCTCTTCGCCGAGTGCGGCCGAGATGGCGGCGACCTGTTCGCGCTTGCTGATCGCCTCCGGGCCGCTCAGCAGGTACTTCTTGCCGACGTGCCCCTCGGTCAGGATGACGTGGGCCGCGACGGCGGCGATGTCCCCGAGGTCGATCGGCGTCATCCGCGCTTCGGCGTAGGCCTCGCGGACCACGCGCTCGGCTTTGATCGACTCCACCCAGCCCAGCGTGTTGTTCATGAACGCGCCGGGCCTCAGGAACGTCCAGTCGAAGTCCGCCTCCCGGACCGCTTTCTCGATGATCGCGTAGGCGACACCGCTCGAGTTCTCGGGCGGGTCTTCGGCCTCGTTGCCCGACAAGACGACCACTCGCCGGACTCCCGCCTCCTTCGCGAGCTTCACGAAGTCGTCGACGGTCTCCGCCAGTGGCGCCAGGTACACGGTGTCGATGCCCTTCAGCGCCTCCGGCAGCGTCTCGGGCTTGCCCAGGTAGCCCTTGGCGACCTCAACCTGCGGCGGCAGGGCGGCCTTCTTCGGGCTGACGGTCAGCGCCCGCACCGGCGCTCCGGCTTTCACCAGCTCGTCGACCAGCAGCCTGCCGACGCTGCCGGTCGCGCCGGTCACCAGGATCGTCACGATTCCCCACTCCTTTTCGTACGTCCTACGGTAATGGGTTAACCGTACCTCATACGAGAATGTAGAATCCAGCTTCAGTGGCGAGTGGAGTGTGGATGGACGTCGAGCGAAGCCTCGATCTGTTGTGGCGGGACCGGGCCGAAGCCCTGCAGCCGAGCCGGGGGCGGAAGCCGAGACTGACGCTTGACCAGGTGATCTCGACCGCTGTCACGCTCGCGGACGCCGAGGGTGAGGCGACCGTGTCGATGAGCCAGATCGCCAAGGAACTCGGCGTCGGCACCATGACGCTCTACACCTACGTACCGGGCAAGACGGAACTGCTCGACCTGATGGTCGACTCCGTGCTCGCCGAACGCGACCTTCTCGGACCCGGCGAGCCGCAGCCGGACGGCTGGCGGGAGCAGGTCCGGCTCTACGCCGAGCGCACGCTGACCGTGTTCCGGAAGCATCCATGGCTGCGCTCGACGTCGATGGCGCGTCCGGTGCTCGGGCCGGGGCTGATGGCAGGCCAGGAATACCTGATCGCGGCGGTGTCGGACATCGGGCTGGCGCCGCGCGAAGCGGTCGCGGCCGCGAGCAGCATCGAGATCTACGTCCAGGCGAACGCGGCACTGACGGCCGAGACCGCGCAGGTCGAGCAACGGACCGGGCAGACGACCGACGCCTGGTGGGGGCAGCGTTCGGTGTTCTGGGAGCGGTACTTCGACGTCGGCAGGCATCCCGCGATGACGCGGATCTGGGAAAGCGGCGGCTACGAGACCGAGACCTGCGAAGCCGACGACGAGTCCTTCACCTTCGGCCTGGAACGCCTGCTGGACGGCATCGGCGCCCTCGTCGCCCCTCGCAACGCGGGCGTTCCTGGCCCGGATAGCAGTACAGGAAGGCCTCCTTCCTGTACCTAGGCGCAAGGAAGGAGGCCTTCCTGTACTTCAGGCGGGGCGGGGCGGCGCCGGAAAGTGCCCCCGGCACCGCAAGTAGTCCTCTACTTGCGGTAGTTGGCGACGCGAACTATCGCAACCAGAGGACGAAACGCGTCACGAGACGGTGGGCAGGTCCGGGGCCGAGACGTCGTAGACCTTGCCTTCGCGGGTGAGCAGGGCGGCGAGGACCTTCGCCTTGCGTTCGGTGTCGGCGGAGGTACCCCACCGCACGGTCTTCCCGTCGGCCAGCACGAACTCGACGCTGCCGGGGGTCTTCGCCGTCGCCGTGGTCACCTGCTTCAGCAGCTGCCGCGGGATCACGCCGAGGACGCCGGTCACCGCGCGGGTCACCGGGTCGTCGGCCGACACCGAAGGCAGCTTCAGCTCGGGCAGCCCGGCCGGTCGTTCCTTGACCGTCTTGAACACCACTCCCCCGCCGTCGACGAGGTGCACGCCGTCGCCGCCGGGCCCGCTGTCGAAGAACGCGATGGCGACCCGTTCGGTCACGGTGATCTCAAGGGTGTTCGGCCAGGACCGCGCGACGTCGACGGTCGCGATCCCGGGCAGCCGCGCCACCCGGTCGCGGATCTCGTCGGTGTCCAGGCGCAGCATCGGTTTCTGGTCGGGCACCGCCGCCGCGCCGCGGATCTGGTCGGCGGGCACGGAATTCGACCCGGCGACGTCGACCTGCCGCACGCCCAGCATCGAGCTGAAGAACAGCAGGTACACGACGGCGACGGCGGTCAGCACCGAGAGCAGCGCGACCCAGCGGCGCCGCATCTCCTTCTGCCGAGGGGGCCGGGTGACGCGGCGGCGGGCGGAAACCGACCGCCTGCCGCGCCGGGCCTTTGCCCGTTCGGCCCGGCTCATGGTCGGACGCCGACCGGGTTCGGCCGGGCGGCGGCGTTCCCCGGTCCGTGTCATGGCTAGCCCGCCCGCCGGTCCAGTTCGGCCAGGATCTCCGGGCCGAGCTGCGTGACGTCGCCGGCGCCCATGGTCACCAGCAGGTCGCCGGGTTTGACCAGATCCGCCGCCAGTTTCGCGGCGACGTCGAACGCGGGCTGGTAGTGCACCGCCGGACCGGAGATCTGGTCGGCGATGAGCGCGCCGCTCACACCGGGCTCCGGTTCCTCGCGGGCACCGAAGACGTCCAGCACGACGACCTCGTCGGCCAGCGACAGCGCGGCCGCGAACTCCTTCGAGAACGTCTTCGTGCGCGAGTACAGATGCGGCTGGAAGACCACGATGACCCGGCCCGCACCGGCGGCCGTCCGCACCGCGCGCAGCTGCGCGTCGACCTCGGTCGGGTGATGCGCGTAATCGTCGTACACCCGGACGTCGCCCGAGCGGCCCTTGAACTCGAACCGCCGCCGGACGCCGCCGAACGCGGCGAGCCCTTCGGCGAGGCCCTCGATCGGCGCGCCCAGTTCGATCCCGGCGAGCAGCGCGGCGATCGCGTTCAACGCCATATGTTCACCCGGCACCGCGACCCGGAGGTCGATCTCGCGGCGGGGGTGGGCCCCCGCCAGGGGGCTGGAGAAACCACTGCCCGGCAAGGAAACCCGAACGACTCCGCCGTCGGGGGCCGGGGTGTAGTCCAGCACCTTCGCGTCGTCCGCGCCGGTGACCGAACGGCCGTAGCGGCGGACGCGGATGCCTTGCGCCGAGGCCTGTGTGCCCAGCGCGTCGGCGCCATCGTCGTCACCGCAGACCACGAGCAGCCCGCCCGGTTCGATCCTGGCGAGGAAGTCGGTGAACACCGAGACGTAGGCCTCGGCCGTGCCGTGGTGGTCCAGGTGGTCCGGCTCGACGTTGGTCACCACGGCGACCGACGGTGAGTAGGCCAGGAACGACCCGTCACTCTCGTCGGCCTCGGCGACGAAGACGCCGCCTTCGCCGTGGTGCGCGTTCGCACCCGACTCGTTGAGGTCGCCGCCGATGGCGAACGACGGGTCGAGATGGCAGTGCATCAGCGCGACGGTCAGCATCGACGTCGTCGACGTCTTGCCGTGCGTCCCGGCGATGCACGCGACACGGTGGCCTTCCATCAACCCGGCGAGTGCCTGCGCGCGGTGCAGCACGGTGATCCCGCGTTCCCGCGCGGCCGCCAGTTCGGGGTTGGTCTCCTTGATCGCGGTCGACACGATCACCGAGGACGGGCCGCCGGGGAAGGCGTCGAGGTTCTCGGCACGCTGGCCGACGGCGATCTCGGCGCCCTGTGCCCGCAGCGAAAGGAACGCGCGCGACTCCTTGGCGTCGGAACCGGAGACCTGGGCACCGCGGGCCAGCAGGATGCGGGCGATGCCGCTCATCCCGGCGCCGCCGATCCCGATCAGGTGGGCACGCGTGAGCGTCTCAGGCAGTTTGTCGGGCACCGGCGGCCTCCAGCACGATCTTGGCAAGGGTCTCGTCGGCCTCGCGATGGCCGAGACCGACCGCGGCCGCACTCATTTTCGCGACCCGGTCGGCGTCGGAGATCAGCGGGATCACCAGTTCCGCGACCTTGGCGGCGGTGAGGTCGGCGTCGGCGATCATCAGCGCGGCACCGGCGTCGACGGCGGGCTGGGCGTTGACCGCCTGTTCGCCGTTGCCGTGCGGCAGCGGGACGAACACGGCGGGCAGCCCGACGGCGGACACCTCGGCGGCGGTCATCGCGCCGGAGCGGCACAGCACCGCGTCGGCAGCGGCGTAGGCCAGGTCCATGCGTTCCAGGTACGGCACCGGGACGTAGGCGGGCTTACCCGGGAACTCCTGGACGATCAGCGTGTTCTTCGGCCCGTGTGCGTGCAGGACACCGATCCCGGCGTCCGCGAACTCCTTGGCCGCGCCGGAAACCGCGCCGTTGATCGACTGCGCGCCCTGCGAGCCGCCGAAGACCAGCAGCGTCGGGGCGTCCGGGTCGAGCTCGAAGAACGCGCGGGCCTCGGCACGCAACGCGGCCCTGTCGAGCGAGGTGATGGAACGACGCAGCGGGATGCCGACGACCTCGGCCTTCGCCAGTGGCGTCCCCGGGACGGCGACGGCGACCCGGGCGGCGAACCGCGCACCGACCTTGTTCGCCAGACCCGGCGACTTGTTGGCCTCGTGCACCACGATCGGCGTACGGCCACGCGCGGCCAGGTACGCCGGAAGCGCGACATAGCCACCGAAGCCGACGACGACGTCCGCGCCGACGCGCTCCAGGACCGCACGGGTGCGCTTGACCGAGTCGCGGACCTTCAGCGGCAGCTTCAGCAGCTCCGGCGTCGGCTTGCGTGGCATCGGCACCGGCGGGATGAGTTCCAGCGGGTAGCCGCGGGCCGGGACGAGCTTGGTCTCCAGCCCGCGCTCGGTCCCGAGCGCGATCACCGTCGCGTCGGGGCGCAGCCGCATGACCGCGTCGGCGAGCGCGAGTGCTGGTTCGATGTGTCCTGCGGTACCGCCGCCGGCTACCACGACCACCGGCCCCTTGCCGGCGGCGGATCTCTCAGCGCCCTTAACGGGGTTACTCACCTATGACCTCTCCGGTTTGCGGTACCGGCGTTTCGCGGTACCGCGGTTCACTGCCGTTCGCGCGGCCGTCCGCCTGCCGGGTTCCCGCACCGAACGGCGCCGTTCCTGGGCGGGCGACGGCCTCGCCGTCCTCGGCGCGGGCCTCGCCGCCTTGGCGGCACCACCCCTGGCCGCGGTGCCCTTGCGTTTGGCGGGCGGGCGGTACGGCTCGGGTGCGGGAAGCCTCAGCAGGCGTCCGAATTTACCCGGGCCCTGTGAACGCAGTGCGGCCACCGCCTCCGGTTCGTGCCGGGCGGCGTTCGCGAGGAACCCCATGATGAGCATGGTGATCACCAGTGACGTCCCGCCGTAGGAGATCAGGGGCAGCGTGACGCCGGTGACCGGCAGCAGGCCGACGACGTACCCGATGTTGATACCCGCCTGGGCGACCAGGAAAACGGTCAGCGTGCCGGCGACGATCCGGATCCACGGGTCGAGGTTGCGGGCGGCGATCCGCAGGCCGACGATGGCGACCCCGGCGAACAACGCCAGCACCACCACGCAGCCGATGAAGCCGAGTTCCTCGCCGATCAGGGCGAAGATGAAGTCGTTCTGCACGTTCGGCAGGTAGCCCCAGTTGGACTGGCCCTGGCCGAGGCCCTTGCCGAACAGGCCACCGTCGGCGAGCGCGAGTTTCGCCTGGTTGGCCTGGAAGCCGTCGGCGCTGACGTCCGGGTCGCCGGAGACGAACGACAGGACCCGCTTCAGCCGGTACGGCTCGATGATGGCCAGCACCAGCACCCCGACGAGCCCACCGGCCAAGATCACGCCGAACAGCCGTTTCGGCGCGCCCGCGAACCACAGCAGGGCCAGCAGCACCACCGCGAGGGTGATCGTGCCGCCGAGGTCGGGCTGCATCATGACCAGCGCGAACATCAGCAGCGCGATCGGCACGACCGGGACGAGCAGATGCCGCCACTGGTTGATGATGTTGTACTTGATCACCAGAATGTGCGCGCCCCAGAAGGCGAGCGCGAGCTTGGCGGCTTCGACCGGCTGGAAGGCGAACCCGCCGAGCGTGAACCAGCCCTGCGAGCCGTTGAGGGTGGACCCGAGCGGCGTCAGCACCAGCATGAGCAGGCCGAGGCAGACCACGGTCATCGTCGCCGAAAGCCGGCGGACACGTTCCAGCGGGATCCGCAGCCCGACCCAGAACACCACCGCGCCGATCGCGACGAACATGATGTGCTTGCTGAACTGCGCGTACACCCCGGCGCCGGTCTTCGGGTTGTACGAAGCCACCGAGGACGCGGACAGCACCATCACGATGCCGATCACGGTCAGCACACCGGTGAGCGCCAGAACCAGGTGGAACGAGGCGAGCGGCCGCGAAAGCCAGGCCGTCAGCGCGGTGCGGAACGTGACGAACGCGCTTTCCTTGCGCTCGCGACGCTTGCGGGCTTCACGCGGGGCGGACCCGCGCTGCCTGTCCTCAACCGCCGTCACTGGTCTCCCCCGCACCGTCGCGCAGGACGTGGACCGCACGCTTGAACGCGTCGCCGCGTTCGCCGTAGTTGCGGAACATGTCCAACGACGCCGCGGCGGGGGCCAGCAGCACCACATCCCCGGGGCGTGCCAGTGCGCTGGCCGCCTTCACCGCCGCAGTCATGGGTTCATCGTCACCCGGAAGGAGGCTGTTCACCGGGACATCCGGCGCGTGTCGCGCGACAGCGGCGGCGATCACGGGTGAATCGACCCCGAGCAGCACGACTCCGCGCAGCCTGCCGGCGATCGAGCCGACGAGCTCGTCCACCGAGGCGCCCTTGAGCTGGCCGCCGGCGATCCAGACGACGTTCAGATGCGCGCGCAGCGAGCCACCCGCCGCGTGCGGGTTGGTCGCCTTCGAGTCGTTGACGTATTTGACGCCGCCGATCTCGGCGATCTCCTCGGCACGGTGCGGCGCGGGCTGGTACTCGCGAAGGCCCTTGGCGACGTCCTCGCCGCGTACGCCGTACGCGCGGGCGAGCGCGGCCGCGGCGAGCGCGTTGGAGACGTTGTGCGGACCGGCGGGCCGGACGTCGGCCAGCGTGCCGAGTTCGTCGGCGCTGGTCGCCGGGTCGGCCACGAAAGCGCGGTCGACCAGCAGATCCTCGACGATGCCGAGTTCACCGGGTCGCGGGGTGTCCAAGCCGAACGCGACGCGGCGGGCGTCGGCGGGCGCGTGTTCGGCCGCGAGCCGGGCGGACCACTCCTCGTGGATGTTGTGCACCACGTTCCGCGAACGGTGGTGGACGCGCCCCTTCGCGGCCGCGTACTCCTCCATGGAGCCGTGCCAGTCGATGTGGTCCTCGGCCAGGTTCAGCACCACCGAGGCGAGCGGGGCCAGCGTGGACGACCAGTGCAGCTGGAAGCTCGACAGCTCCACGGCGAGCACCTCGTGCCCGGCCCGGACCGCGTCCAGCACCGCGAAACCGACATTCCCGCAGGCGACGACGTCGACCCCGGCCGCACGCAGAATCGACTCCAGCATCCCGACGGTGGTGGTCTTGCCGTTGGTCCCGGTGATCGCGAGCCACACCGGCGGTTTGTCGCGCAGCTGCCCGACCCGCCACGCCAGCTCGACGTCACCGATCACCTCGATGCCCTCGGCGGCCGCGGCCACCAGCAGCGGCGACGTCGGCCGCCAGCCGGGGCTGGTCACGACCAGGTCGACGCCTTCCGGCGGCTCGGCGAGGCCCGGAACCAGCTCGGCGCCATGGTTTTGACCGAGCTGACCTTCAAGTTCGGCCAGCCGTTCGGCGTCGCCGTCGGTGACGGTGACCCGCGCGCCCAGTTCCCGCAGGACGGGGACGACGGATTTGCCGGTGACCCCGGCACCGGCGACGAGGACATGGCGACCGGCCAGTGTCGCGTGATCCCCGCTGCCTTGCGGCGCTGTGGATCCACGTGGTTCCTGGCGAGTCGGAGGAAAGTCCTCGTACCGGGTTGTACTCGGGCTTTCCTCCGACGCTGCCAGGGGCCGCGTGGGCCGCGGCGGCGTGAGGCGAGCGGGGTCACGCGACACTGGCTCCACCGCTTAACCCCCGAGACCGAGTTGCTCGCTGTAGAACAGCCCGAGACCGAACATGCAGCAGATGGCCGAGAGCAACCAGAACCGGATGATGACCGTGGTCTCCGCCCAGCCTGCCAGTTCGAAGTGGTGATGGAACGGCGCCATCCGGAACAGCCGCCGCCGCGTGGTGCGGAAGACCGCGATCTGCGCGACCACCGAGATCATCTCGACCATGAACAAGCCGCCGATGACGATGGCGAGCAGTTCGGTGCGGGTGGTCATCGACAGCCCGGCGACCAGGCCGCCGAGGGCCAGCGAACCGGTGTCCCCCATGAAGATCTTCGCCGGGGCCGCGTTCCACCAGAGGAACCCGACGCAGGCGCCGGTCGCCGCGGCGGCCACGACGGCCAGGTCCAGCGGGTCGCGGACGTCGTAACAGGCGGCCTGCGGGGTGACCCCGCACGAGAGGCGGGTCTGCCAGAAGGCGATGACGACGTAGGTCGCCAGCACCATCGCCGCGGTGCCGCCGGCGAGCCCGTCGAGGCCGTCGGTGAAGTTCACCGCGTTCGACCAGCCCGAGATGACGATGTAGCAGAAGATCACGAAGAACACCGACGGGAAGGTGATCAGCGCGAGGTCCCGCACATAGGAAAGGCTCTCCGAGGCGGGCGTCAGGCCTTCGCCGTTGGGGAAGCGCAGGGCGAGTACCGCGAAGACGATCGTGACGACCAGCTGGCCGACCAGTTTCGCGGTCTTGTTGAGCCCCAGGTTGCGTTGTTTGCGGATCTTGATGAAGTCGTCGAGGAAACCGACGATCCCGAGGCCGACGGCGAGGAACAGGACCAGCAGACCGGAGGCCGACGGGCCGCCGGTACCGGTGGCCGTGCCGCCGAACGAGCTGATCAGATGGGCCACGAAGTACCCGACGACCATCGCGATGATGATCGCGACACCACCCATCGTCGGGGTACCGCGTTTGGATTTGTGGCCCTGCGGTCCTTCCTCCCGGATCTCCTGGCCGAAGCCCTGCCGGGAGAAGACCCGGATCAGATAGGGAGTGAGGAGGATGGAGACCAGCAGGCCCGCCGCGGCCGCGATCAGGATGCTGATCACGCGTCACCACCGTTCGAGCGTTCTTGGGAGGGGGAAGGGGGTACTGCGAGAGCTGCTTCTGGGGGTGCGAGCAGGGCGTCGGCCACTCGCCACAATGCGGCGACCTTGGACGCTTTCACCAGCACGACGTCCCCTGCGCGGAGCTGATCATGCAGCAGGGCGATGGCGGCCTCGACGTCGGGTACCGGTATCGATTCCTCGCCCCAGGAACCCTCCTGGTGCGCGCCCTGGTGCATGGTCGCGGCCTCCTGGCCGACGACCACGAGCTTGTCGATGTTGAGCCGGACGACGAGCCTGCCGATGCTGTCGTGTGCCTCGACCGCGTCGTCGCCGAGTTCGCCCATCACGCCGAGCACGGCCCAGGAGCGGCGCTGGGTGCTCATCGACGCGAGTGCCTTGAGCGCGGCCCGCATCGACTCGGGGTTGGCGTTGAACGAGTCGTTGAGCACCGTGACGCCGTCGGGGCGCGTGGTGACCTCCATACGGCGCGCGGAGCGCCGTTCGAGGCCCGAAAGGCGGGCCCCGATCTCTTCGGGCGTCGAGCCCAGCTCCAGTGCCACAGCGGCGGCTGAGAGGGCGTTGCCGACCTGGTGCTCGCCGTAGAGCGGCAGCTTCACCTGTGCGTCGCCGTCCGGGGTGATCAGGCGGAACGACGCGCGTGCCTCGTCGTCGAGGGTGATGTCCACGGCGCGGACCTGCGCGGACGTGCTTTCCCCGACGAACACGACCCGGGCGGTTGTGCGGCTCGCCATGGCCGCGACCAGCGGGTCGTCGGCGTTCAGGATCGCGACACCGCCGTTTTCGGCACTCGGCAATGCCTCGACGAGCTCACCCTTGGTCTTGGCGATGCCGTCGCGCGAGCCGAACTCTCCGACGTGCGCGCTGCCGACGTTGAGCACCACCCCGATCCGCGGCGGCGCGATGGCAGCCAGCTCGGCGATATGGCCGGGGCCGCGGGCGGACAGTTCCAGCACCAGATGCCGGGTTCCCGCGTCGGAGCGCAACGCCGTCCAGGGGTGGCCCAGCTCGTTGTTGAACGAGCCCGGCGGCGCGACCGTGGGGCCGAGTGGCTCCAGCAGCTGGGCGATGACGTCCTTGGTGGTGGTCTTGCCGGAGGAGCCGGTGATGCCGACGACCGTCAGCTGGTCCCCGGCCAGCTTGTCGACCACGTACCTGGCGAGTTTGGCGAGCGCGGCCAGCACGGCGGCGCCGGAGCCGTCCTTGTCGCCGGTCAGCGCGACCGACCGCTCGTGCGCGACCCCGGCGTCCAGCGGCGGCACGATGACGGCGGGTGCGTCGACCTCGCGGGCCGCGAGCACCGCGACGGCGCCGGACTCGACGGCCTTCGCGGCGAAGTCGTGCCCGTCGACCTTCTCCCCCGGCAGTGCGACGAACAGGCCGCCGGGCGTGAGCCGCCGGGTGTCGAATTCGACGCTTCCGGTGACCTCGGCGGTGCCGTCGGTCCGATGCAGCCCGCCGCCGACGATTTCGGCGATCTCGGCAAGGCTGAGCACGATCACACTGTCTCCAGACGTCTGCGGATGGCGGAGGCCAGCTCGTCCCGGTCGGAGAACGGGTGGACGATGCCCTGGATCTCTTGGCCGGTCTCGTGGCCCTTGCCCGCGATGAGGACGATGTCGCCGGGCCGGGCGAGTTCGACGGCCCGGACGATGGCCTCACGGCGGTCGGCGATCTCGAGGATCTCGCCGCCCAGCGCCGGACCGGCGTTGCGGGCACCGGCCAGCATCGCCGCCCGGATCACGGCCGGATCCTCCGACCGCGGGTTGTCGTCGGTCACGATCAGCACCTCGCTGCGCCGGACCGCCGCCTCGCCCATCACCGGGCGCTTCGCGGTGTCGCGGTCCCCACCACAGCCGAGGACGGTGATGATCCGGCCCTCGGTGCGGGCACGCAGCGCGTCGAGCCCCTGCGCGACAGCGGCGGGTTTGTGCGCGTAGTCGACGACCGCGGTGAACGGCTGGCCGAGGTAGACCCGCTCCATCCGGCCCGGCACCTCGACCGAGGCGAGCCCGGCGACGATGGCTTCGAGCGGGACGCCGGCGGCGTTCAGGATCGCCGCCGCGAGCACCGCGTTCGCCACGTTGAACTCACCCGGCAGCGGGATCTTCGCCGAGGCGGAGAGGCCTTCGGGGCCGTGCAGGGTGAAGGTCTGCTCGCCGGCCGGGGTGGGCGTCAGGTCGGTGGCACGCCAGTGCGCGGCCGTACCCGGCTCGGTGGAGACGGTCACCGTATGCGGGGTGAGGAGCGCCTGGCCCCAAGCACTGTCGACGACGACCACCTCGGCAGTGGAGCGGCCGTCGAACAGCAGCGACTTGGCGGCGAAGTACTCCTCCATGTCCTTGTGGAAGTCCAGGTGGTCCTGGGAGAGGTTGGTGAAGGCCCCGACCGCGAACCGCGTGCCGTTGACGCGGCCCAGCGACAGCGCGTGGCTGGAGACCTCCATCGGGACGTGCGTGACACCGCGCTCCACCATCACCGCGAACAGCGCCTGCAGATCCGGCGCCTCCGGCGTGGTGAACCCGCTGGCCAGCCGCTCGCCCGCGATCCGGGTCTCCACCGTGCCGATCAGCCCGGTGGTGAGCCCCGCCGCCTTGAGCCCGGCGTCGACCAGGTACGACGTCGTCGTCTTTCCCGCCGTCCCGGTCACACCGAGCACCGACAGCCCCAGCGACGGCTCGCCGTAGATCCAGGCGGCGATCTCGCCGAGTGCGGCACGCGGGTCCGGATGCACGAGGATCGGCACGCCCGCGTCCCGCAGCGCCGGGCGCTCGGCACCGGCCTCGTCGGTGAGCACGGCGGCGGCACCGGCGGCGACGGCCTGGTCGCTGAAGTCCGCGCCGTGGGCGCGGGCGCCGGGAAGCGCGGCGAAAAGGTCACCCGGGAGGACGTGCTGGGCGCGCAGCGTGCTGCCGGTGACCGTCAGCTCGGCCGCGGCCGGGTAGCCGTCGCCGTCCACCACGAGCCGCGCACCCGCCCTGGCGAGCAGCGTACCCAGCCGCATCGGCTCGATCCTGGCCGGACGAGGGGGTGCGGCGACGGCCTTGACCGGACTGTCCGGGACCGGGGCAGCCATCGCGCCGGACCCGCTATCGACGGCGGGACCGCTGCGGGGATCAGAAGTAGGCACCGACACAGCCAAGGAGGTTACCGGCGCGGCATTCGGGTGACGGAAGCGGTGCGGGGTGTAAGCGCGTCGATCACTCTCGTGGTAATGGGTGTCATGAGCTCTCCTTGGCACACAAGGACTTCCGACCGTCGCTTGAGGACTGACCTGGTGAGCGGTCGCCGTTTTCGATGCCTTACCCGATCCGGGGAACCATGCACGGACAGCGACGGCCCGCTCGGTACCGGTGCCGCCCCTGCCCTGGAGTACATGAAGGCCCCCTTCCTTGCGCCTAGCGCAAGGCAGGGGGCCCTCAGTTAGAGTCGAAAC
>NZ_JBFBBY010000193.1:0-12828 GCF_040682875.1 Amycolatopsis sp. NPDC051071
ACGGCCGTTAAGCCGTCAGCCACCGGCCGGGTGCAAGTACATGAAGGCCCCCTTCCTTGCGCTAGGCGCACGGAAGGGGGCCTTCATGTACTTGGCTACCCCGCAATCAGAGGACTACTTGCCCCAGCGCCTTCACGCGCGATACCCAAGGGTCATGCATAAAACACCGCCCTCCCCGACGCTGCTCTGTTCATCGAGAACGCGTCGGAGAGGGCGGTGGTTCGCTTCGGTTGGTTACGACTCGGGAACGAGCGTGAGCGAGATCGAGTTGATGCAGTACCGCTGATCCGTCGGCGTGGCGTATCCCTCGCCTTCGAAGACGTGCCCGAGGTGGCTGTGGCACGACTTGCACAGCACCTCGATGCGGCGCATCCCCATCGCGGTGTCCTCACGGAGGAGGACGGCGTCGGTATCGGACGGGTCGTAGAACGACGGCCAGCCACAATGGCTTTCGAATTTGGTGTCACTGCGGAACAGCTCGGCGCCACAGGCACGGCACTGGTACACGCCGGTGCTCTTGGTGTCGGTGTACTCCCCGGTGAAGGGGCGCTCGGTGCCCGCCTGGCGGAGCACGGCGTACTCCTCGGAGCTGAGCTGTTCCCGCCATTCCTGCTCGGACTTGACCACGCGCGGCGTGGCTCCGACAACGGGTTTCATGCCTTTCACCGGTTCCACGTTACCCCGCGAGCCAGGCGATAGCCCGGCCGATGATGTCCCATGCGGTGACCATCACGCCGAGCACGATGAGGATCACCACCAGTGCCGAGATCCACCAGCGCAGACCGCCGAGACGGTTGCTGGAGTCGGCGAAATCGGAGACTCCGTCGAGGCAGGCTTCCACGGTGAAGTTCGGGCCGCAGCGTTCGATGCGGTCCAGATGCTCGGCGAAGGCGCGAGCTTCGGGGTCGTACGGGTCGAGGCCTACCAGGTCTTCGTCGAAACGAGGATTCTGGCCAGGTCCGAAAGGTCCGCTATCGGCCATACGAGCCACAGTAAGCCACGATGGTCGTTTGGCACACCACCGACGAGTGTGGTGTCGGTCGTGCGTTATCCCTGGCTACCCTGCGCGCTGCGGGTGTCACCGGCGATCAGCAGCTGCCCACCGCCGTCGATGACGCGGACCGTCTTCGGCTCGCTGTTCCCGGACTTGAAGGTGAGGTTGATGGTGATGTCCACCGAGCCGTCGGGGTTGTTGCCCTTCGAGGCGTTGGCGCCCTTGTAGCTGCTCAGCTGGTTCTCGGCCCAGTACTCCTGGTATTTCCCCTGGTCGCCGTACACCGCTTGGGCATCGGGGGTGAGCATCGCCCAGCCTTGGGGCGAGCCCGCACTGCTGTAGAAGTCCACGACTCGCTGCCCGGCGGGCTGGTAGCCGATCTTGCCGCCGCTCGAAGCCGCGGACGACGAGGGCGCGGTGCTCTTGGAACTGCTCTTCGACGGCGTCGCCGGAGCGGAGGTCTGCTGATTGGCACCCGCGTTGTCGCCACTACCGGTGGTCCCGCCGTTACTCGAATTCAGTACCAGGAACACGATCACGGCGATCACCACGACGGCGGCGCCGGCACCCGCGAACAGGACGGCCTTGCGCTTGCCGTCCGAGGGCTTCGTCGACGACGGCCGCATCGGGGCTGCCGCGGACGGCGGCGGGGACATCGCGGCCACCGGGCGCGGCGGGGTGTTCGGCGGGGCCGCCTGCGAGCGCATCGGAATGAACGCGGCGGTCGGCGTGTGCTGCTTGGCGGGCTGCGGGGGCGGTGCCGAGGACTGGGCGTGGGGATCGGTCCGCTGCCACGGCGGCCGGTCCCCGCCGGGAATCCCGTGCCCAGGGGTGTCGGGTACGGCGGGCTGTCTGCCGCCGCCCGCGCCGAAGAGCCGCGGCGAGGCCGCCGTGCCCGCGCCGGATTCGCTCGCCGCCAGCGCGGCGAGCCGCTCCCGGGCCTCGGCCATGGTCGGGCGTTCGGTCGGTTCGGTACGCAGGAGGCTCATCAGCAGCGCCGTCGCGGCGCCCGCCTGCTGCGGCGGGTTGATCTGCCCGTTCGCGGCCGCGTACAGCAGCGCGAGCTGGTTGGAGCTGTTCCCGTACGGCGTCTGGCCTTCGATCGCCTGGTAGAGCGTCGCGCCGAGCGCGAAGACGTCGGAGCTGGGCACCGGATCCGAGCCGCGAGCCAGCTCGGGCGCGAGGTAGGCCGGGGTGCCGCCGATCAGGCCGGTTTGGGTGAGCGTCAGGTCGCCGGCGGCACGCGAGATGCCGAAGTCGGTGATCTTCGCGGTGCCGGCCTCGTCGATCAGGATGTTGCCGGGTTTGACGTCGCGGTGCACGATCCCGGCGCGGTGCGCGGCGACCAGTGCCGACGCGACCTGCTCGCCGATCTTCGCGACGCGCCCCAGCGGCAGCGTGCCCTCATCGGAAATGATCGCCGAGAGGCTCGGGCCGTTCAGGTACTCCATCACCAGGCAGGGGTCGCCGCTGTGCTCGGCGATGTCGAACACCACGATCGCGTTCGGATGCTGGAAGCGGGCCGCGTTCTTCGCCTCGCGCATGGCGCGCTGGCGCATGTTGTCGCGTTCGGCTTCGGAGACACCCGGCTGCGGGAGGATCTGCTTGACCGCCACCGAGCGTTCGAGGCGGACATCGATGGCGCGCCAGACCACCCCCATGGCACCGCTACCAATTTGCTCGACCAGGCGGTAATGCCCAGCGATCAGCTGACCGGTGTCGATGGCGACTGCTCCTGACACATTCTTTGACGAACACATCCCGGGTGATGGTGGCGTTACGCGGTCTAGCAGGTCCCGCGCACCCGATCGAGTGTAGCGGGCGGCGGTTTCGGATCCCCGTCAGCTCGCCGGTGCGGAAGCGGGCGATTCTTCCTCGTCGCTCGGTTCGGGCACGGGGAGGTCCTTCCGCCGGAAGACCTTGACCAGTCCGACGGCCCCCGCGGCGGCGAACACGGCGTAACAGATCAGCAGGGCGGGCGGGGTTTCCCCGGTCAGCGCGTCGCCGAGGACGACGACCGCGACCGTACCCGGCAGGCTGCCGAGCGCCGTCCCGATCAGATACGGAAAGAAACGGACCGATGACACTCCGCACAGGTAACTGAACGGAGCGAACGGCACCATCGGTATCAACCGTAGTGAGGTGATCGCCAGAACCCCGCCGCCGGAAAGCCGGTCGTTGACCGCGCGGACCCTGGCCCGATGCAGATGCCGGGTGACGAGGTCGCGCCCGAGCGCCCTCGAAAGGGCGAACGAGAGCCCAGAGGCGACTGTGGTCGCCAGGACGCCGACGACGATGCCCGTCGTGGCGCCGAGCAGGAGCCCGCCCGCCAGGTTGAACACGGTGCGCGGGATCGGCGCCACGGTGAGCACCGAATAGACGAGGAAGAACACCAGCGGCGTCGCCGGGCCGGTCGTGGCCGCCCAGGCCCGCAGTCCGGACGGACTCGGGATCGGCAGCAGCACCGCGGCCGCCACAAAGGCGGCCAGCAGGGTGAGCGCGAGAATTAATTTGGTACGGCCGGACACCGCGTCAACCGTACGGTATTCGCTGTGATCGACACCGAGGCGCTGCGGCGGCAGCCCGAACTCACCGGCGAGAAAGTCGTGCTGGCACAGCTCGACGACTCCTACTTCGAATCAGCGTGGACGGCACTGCGGGAGCCGGAGACCACCCGGCTGACCGGCACGCACACCGTCTTCACCGAGGACCAAATCCATAGGTGGCTGGCCTCACGGCCGGGCCTCGACGACCGCGCGGACTACGCGATCCTGCGCAAGGAAGACCGCGTGTACCTCGGCGACGTCGTGCTTTCGGATTTCGACGGGGACAATCGCTCCGCCGCCTTCCGGATCGCGCTGACCGGACCGGACGTGTTCGGCAAGGGCTACGGCACCGAGGCGACGAAGCTGATCCTGGACTTCGCGTTCGACGTCGTCGGCGTCCATCGTGTCTCGCTGGAGGTGTTCGACTTCAACCCGCGGGCCAGGCGTGTTTACGAGAAATGCGGGTTCGTCCGTGAGGGGCTCCAGCGGGAAGCGCTGTGGTGGGACGGCGAATGGCATGACGTCATCACGATGGCAATTTTGAAGAACGATCCACGGCCCTGAGCCGCACCGGAGTGGCTACGGTGGGCGCATGCCCAAGAACGGTGAGCCGATCGAGGTCGAGGTAGGCGAGCGCAAGATCCGGGTGTCCAGCCCGGACAAGGTGTACTTCCCCGCCCGCGGGATCACGAAGCGCCAGGTCGTGGAGCACTACGTCGCGGTCGGCGAGCCGTTGCTGCGCGCGGTCGGGGAGCGGCCCACGACACTGAAGCGCTATGTCGACGGCGTCGAGGGCGAGTGGTTCTACGCTAAGCGCGTGCCGAAGGGCGCCCCGGAGTGGGTGGAGACCGCGAAGATCACCTTCCCGTCCGGCCGGACGGCCGAGGAGGTCTGCCCGACCGAAGCCGCCGTGTTCGCCTGGGCGGCCAACCTGGGGACCTTCGACTTTCACCCGTGGCCGGTGCGGCGCCCCGACGTCGACCACCCCGACGAACTCCGCATCGACGTCGACCCGCCGGACGAGGCCGGGTTCGCCGACGCGGTCCAGGTCGCGGGAGTGGTGCGCGAGGTCCTCGACTCGGCCGGTCTCGTCGGCTACCCGAAGACCTCGGGCGGCCGCGGTGTCCACGTCCTGGTGCGGATCCGGCCGGAGTGGGACTTCATCGACGTCCGGCACGCGGTGATCGCGCTGGGCCGTGAGGTCGAACGCCGGATCCCGGAGAAGGCGACCATCGCGTGGTGGAAGGAAGAACGCGGCGGCCGGGTCTTCATCGACTACAACCAGGCGGCGCGCGACCGCACGGTGGCCTCGGCGTGGTCGGTCCGCGGTACCGCTCGCGCGACGGTGTCGACCCCGCTCACCTGGGATCTGCTGACCGAGGTCGACCCGGACGACTTCGACGTCCTCACCGCGGGCGCGTTCTACGCCGAGCGTGGTGACCTGCACGCGCCGATGGACGAGCGGGCTTTCGGCATCGAGACGCTGTTGGAGTGGTACGCGCGGGACGAGCGCGATCACGGCCTCGGTGAGATGCCGTATCCGCCGGACTACCCCAAGATGCCTGGTGAGCCGAAGCGGGTCCAGCCGAGCAAGGCACGCGACGACACCTAGAGAGCCGCGCGTCCGACGCTTGCGCAGTCAAAACTGTTTTCGCAACTCCCGCAGGTGGTGGCCGCCACCACGCCGATGCCCGCGCCCAAAGTGAACGTGACGGTGAGCCCGGTCACGAACGGGAACGCATTTCGTGACGACGCGTGCGGTATCGGTGACCAATTCGTACTTGTCGTGGGTCTCTTCTTCGGTTTGCTCGCGGAGTGATTGCGCTTTCGTGTCGATCCAGAAACCTGTTACCGCTCCGCGGTGAACCGATACGAGACTGTGTGACGCGTGCGGCCCGGTCGTAACGGCAGGCCTCCTGCCAGCGACATTTCCCGTCGAACGCTTACGCTGGGGGAGACGAAGGAGTGCCTGTGGACGACCTGATCGCCTTTCTCGCCGCGCGTGTCGGACAGCGCCAAGCGTTGATCATGCAGGCGGTCAAGAAAACCGAGATCAGCGAATCGCTCAATCGTGGCGAGACCAAGGTCGTCATCGAGAAGAAGATCCGTTCGCTCAACGACATCGAACTCGACGTGGTCAATCAGATGATCAACGAGATCGAGGCGACGCGGCGGATGCTGCAGGCGCACCGCACCACGGTTTCGGAGAAGGTCCCGGGATTCCCCCTGTACGGCAACGAATACTGGTGCGAGACCTGCAACGTCCCCGCCGACGAGGCCGGGACGAACTGGTGCCCGACCCTGCGGCTGCTGGCCCTGCCCTACGCCGACCACCCGGACTACAGCGAGCGCTGGCGCCCCTGATCGGGGAATGCCCGCCGGGTACGGGCGCGTTGATCCCGAGGTGATCACGCTTTCGGTACTCGACCGGTCCCCGACGCGCCGCGGTGGCGACGCGCCCCGCGCCCTGCGGGACACCGTCGCCTTCGCGCGGGACATCGAAGCGCTGGGCTATCACCGGTTCTGGGTCTCCGAGCACCACAGCGTGCCCGGCGTCGCCGGTTCGGCACCCACGGTGCTGGCGGCCGCGGTCGCCTCGGCCACCGAACGGATCCGGGTCGGCACCGGCGGCGTGATGCTGCCGAACCACCGGCCACTCGTCGTCGCGGAGCAGTTCGGGGTCCTCGAATCGCTGTTCCCCGGGCGGATCGACATGGGGCTGGGCCGGTCGGTCGGGTTCACCGGCGCGGTCCGGCAGGCACTCGGGCACGAGAAGGACGACGCCGACCGCTTCGGCGACCAGGTCCGGGAACTGCTGGGTTTCCTCACCGGTGATCAGACGGAGTATCCCGGCGTGCACGCCATTCCGGCCGAAGGCCTCCAGGTGCCCGCGTTCCTGCTGGCCACCGGAGCGGGAGCGCGGCTGGCCGCGGAACTGGGCCTGCCGCTGGTGATCGCGCCGGTCCGCGGTGAGGGTCCGCTGCTGGAAGCCATCGAGGGGTATCGCGCCGGTTTCCGCCCGTCCGCGCAGGCCGCGCGGCCGTACGTCGTGGTGTCCACGGCGATCGCGGTCGCCGAGACGGCCGAACGGGCGCGACGGCTGCTGATCCCCGAAGCGTGGTCGACGGTCTACTCGCGCGCCCACGGCGTCTTCCCGCCGCTTTCGCCGGTGGAGGAGATCCTCGCCGGGCCACTGTCCGAACGCGACCGGGAGCGACTGGACAAGGCACTCGACGGTCAGCTCGCCGGCACCCCGGACGAGGTGGGCGAGCGGCTCGACGCCCTCGTCGCCAAGACCGGTGCCGACGAAATTCTGGTGACCACCAGCACTTTCGACCAGGCCGAGCGGCTGGACTCCTACCGGGCCCTCGCCGGAGTGGCCGGACTGCGGACTCTCGTCGCGGCCCCGTGATTTTGCTACTGTCACGCGTATGACTGCCGGGTCGGCCTTGTGCCGTGAGCGGACGGGTTCCCCGGCCGCCGCTTGATCTTCGCGCGGGCACGCAGCCCGCCTCCGTGTACGTCCCCTGGTGTGGACCATGCGCGGAGAGGAGGTGAATCGCATGTCTCCCAAGGAGAACTGGCGTGATTTCGTCACGGCGCACGCCGACGGCGGCGTACTGGACGGCGTCGTCACGCGGGTACTGCCGTTCGGCGCGTTCGTCGAAGTGACGCACGGGATGGAAGGGCTGCTGCCGACCGTCGGCGGCCTTGGCCCGCTCATCGAGGGCGCGGCCGTGGCGGTGCGGCTGGACAAACTGGACGTCCAGAACCGGCGGTTCAGCCTGACCCTGGCTTGACCCAGCCGCGTTTAGTCCTCTAGTCGCGGTAGTTGCGTGTGCAAGGACCGCAACTAGAGGACTAATTGCGGGCTTCCGGGCGGGAAAACCCTAGAGCCGCAGCTGAAGCTGGGTGAGGATGCGTTGCGCGGGGTCGTCCAGGTCGATCCCGGACACCTCGCCGGCGCGCCGCACCCGGTACCGCACCGTGTTCGGGTGGATGTTCAGCTCGCGTGCGGCGCGGCGCACGTCGCCGAACGCGTCCAGGTACGCGAGCACCGCGGGCACCAGGATGCCGCCGTGCTCGGCGTCGTGCGCGACCAGCCCGGTCAGCCTCGGGTCGCGGATTCTCGGTTGCTCGCCGAGGAAAGCGAGCACTTCGGACAGCAGGACCTCGGCACGGACGTCGGCAAGGGAAGCGACGTCCGTTGTCCCGTGACCGCGTGCCATCGTGGCCAGTACCCGGTCCGCGTCGCCGCGGGAGGCCGCCGCGTCGGAGAGCCGGGGGACCACGCCGCCCAGCGCGGCACGCACGCGGACGTCGAGATGCCGTTGCGCGGCGCCGACGATTTCCTTGGCCAGCACCAGAATCCGCGGTTCGGCGTGGTCGGGGAGATCCGGCAGGAGCGCGTAGACCCGGCCGCCGATCACACTCACCAGCGCGCTCCGCCGGTACGCGGCCGTGTGCACGGTGATCAGGTGCACCAGCTCCGCGCGCCGCAGCTGCCGGTCGGTGGCCGCGCGGTCGCGGGGGAGCGAGAACGCCAGCACCACCGCCGGTTTCCCGGTGTCGGCGCCGATGTCGTCGGCCACGGACTCCACGTCGAGACGTCCGTCGAGCAGACCCGCCAGCAGGTCTTCGCGCAGCCGGAGTTCCGGGCTGGGCAAGGTCCGGTGCCGGATCAACTGCGGGGCGAGCGCCCGGCTCGCGCCGAGCAGCGCCACCTCCGCGCTTTCGGTGAGCGGATGCGCGCCCTCCTGGACCCAGATCGTGCCCAGCGGCTGCGAGCCGGCGTGGATGCCGGCCGCGATCCGCCGCCGGATGCCGAGGTCGTGCCGTTCGTCAATGCGGACGATGCCTTCCCCGGCGCGAAGCCGCTGGTAGACACCCCATTCACGCAGCATCGCGAGGTACCGCTCCGGACCTTCGCGACCGAGGATCGAGAGCCTGCGGAGTTCGTCCACCTCGTCGCCCGCCCGCGAATAGGCCAGCACGCGGCTCGCCGTGTCCTCGATGCTGACCAGGCCGCCGGTGAGCGTCGCGACGGTCTGCGCGAACGAGAACAAATCGCCCAGCACCTCTCCGCTGTCCGCTTCGCCACCCGCGCGTGCGGCGACGACGACACCCCTGGCCAGTGCCTCGACCTGCTCCCAGCGTGCCTCGTGGCCGACCTCGATGAGTGCGATCCCGGCGTCGCTCGCGACGTTCACGACGGCAAGGCCGTTCTTGACCGCCACCGCGGCCGCACCCGAACGCCCGGCCGCCCGGATCGCCCCGGCGGCCGATCGCCCGCGTGCTCCGATCACCAGGACGAGATCACCCGGATGGGCGTCAGGCGGGTCTTCCGGGTCGTGGATGACGACGTCCACCACCTCGACCCCGAGCCCGCCCGGTGCCGCGAGCACCCTGACCAGTGGTTCTCCGAGCGTGGCGAGGACGTGCCGCAGCGAGGCGCCGGGCACTTCAGCGGTCGGATCTGTACTCGCGGTCATCACCGGATTAAGCCGATCGGACAAGACGGTCACCCTGACTCTAGCCGGTTGAACAAGCCGAAGCCGAGTCGTCCGGTCTACCGTTCGTGGAGAGACCTCTAACCGGCGAAGTGAAGTCAGGAGCAGTCAGTGGACGCCGTGACCCAGACCCCCGCCCCGAAGAACGAGCCGGTGCTGAACTACGCACCGGGTAGCGCCGAGCGCGCTGAACTCGAGGGCGCGCTCAAGTCGCTGGGTGGCGCCGACCCCATCGACATCACCGCGACGATCGGCGGTGAGCAGCGCAAGGGCGGCGGCGAGAAGATCGAGGTCGTCCAGCCGCACAACCACCGCGCGGTACTGGGCGTCATCCACAGCGCGACCGAGCAGGACACCCACGACGCGATCGCCGCCGCGAAGGCCGCCGCCCCCGGCTGGCGCGCGCTGTCCTACGACGACCGCGCCGCGATCATCCTGCGTGCCGCCGACCTGCTGGCGGGCCCGTGGCGTGCCCGGCTGAACGCCGCCACCATGCTCGGCCAGTCGAAGACCGCACTCCAGGCCGAGATCGACTCCGCCTGCGAGCTCATCGACTTCTGGCGCTTCAACGTCGCGTTCGGCCGTCAGATCCTCGCCGAGCAGCCCACCAGCTCGCCCGGCATCTGGAACCGGATGGAGCACCGCCCGCTCGAGGGCTTCGTGTATGCCATCACGCCGTTCAACTTCACCGCAATCTCCGGCAACCTGCCGACCGCGCCCGCGCTGATGGGCAACGTCGTGCTGTGGAAGCCGTCGCCGACGCAGAGCTACGCCGCGCACCTGCTCATGCGCCTGCTCGAAGAGGCCGGGATGCCGCCGGGTGTGATCAACCTGCTGCCGGGTGACGGCAAGGCCGTCTCCGAGGTCGCACTGACCCACCGCGACCTGGCCGGGATCCACTTCACCGGGTCCACCCCGACGTTCCAGCACCTGTGGTCCACCGTCGGCGCCAACATCGGCGGCTACCGGACGTACCCGCGCCTGGTCGGCGAGACCGGCGGCAAGGACTTCGTGCTCGCACACACCTCGGCCGACGTCGACATCCTGCGCACCGCGCTGATCCGCGGCGCCTTCGAGTACCAGGGCCAGAAGTGCTCGGCCGCGTCCCGTGCCTACGTCCCGCGTTCGGTGTGGACCCGCCTGAAGGACAAGCTGGTCTCGGAGACCGAAGCCATCACTTACGGCGACGTCAACGACCTGAGCAACTTCGGTGGCGCCGTGATCGACCGCCGCGCCTTCGACAAGCACGCCGCCGTGCTGAAGAGCGCCGCCGAGGACGCCGAGGTCGAGGTCATCGCCGGTGGTACCGCCGACGACAGCGTCGGCTACTTCGTGCGCCCGACGATCCTCGTCTCGGACAACCCGCAGCACGAGATCTTCCGCACCGAGTACTTCGGCCCGATCCTGTCGATCCACGTCTACGCCGACGAAGACTTCGACAACGTCCTGAAGCTGGTCGACGAGACCGCCGACTACGCGCTCACCGGCGCTGTCATCGCCAACGACCGGACCGCCGTCGCCAAGGCCGCCGAGGCACTGCGCTTCGCCGCCGGCAACTTCTACGTCAACGACAAGCCGACCGGTGCGGTCGTCGGCCAGCAGCCCTTCGGTGGTGCCCGCGCTTCCGGCACCAACGACAAGGCTGGTTCGGTGTTCAACCTGCTCCGCTGGACGAGCCCGCGCTCGATCAAGGAGACGTTCGTCCCGCCCACCAGCGTCCGTTACCCCCACCAGGGCTGAGATCGGAGGAGTCCGTGATGTTGCGTGCCCCGTTGCTCGCCGCCGCCCGATCCCGGCGGATGCGCGAGTTGGTCGAGTTCGTCCCCGCCACCCGATCGGTGGTGAGCCGGTTCGTCGCCGGTGACGGGACGCCCGACGCCGTCCGAGTGGTCCGCGAACTGGCCGACGACGGCCTGCGCGTCACCCTCGACCACCTCGGCGAGGACACCACCGACGCCGAGCAGGCCGCGACGACCGTCCGCGCCTACGAGGAGCTGCTGTCCGCGCTGGCCGCCGACGGCCTCGCGTTCGGCGCGGACGTCTCGGTGAAGCTCTCCGCGGTGGGCCAGGTCCTGCCCGCCGACGGGGAAAGTGTCGCGCTGGAGAACGCCCGCAAGATCTGCGCGGCCGCCGAAGCGGTCGGTGCCACGGTCACCCTCGACATGGAGGACCACACCACCACCGACTCGACGCTGGACATCCTGCGGGAGCTGCGCACCGAGTACCCGTGGGTCGGCGCGGTGCTGCAGGCCTACCTGCGGCGGACCGAACAGGACTGCCGCGACCTCGCCGGCGAGGGCTCCCGTGTCCGGCTGTGCAAGGGCGCGTACTCCGAACCCGAGGACGTCGCGTTCCAGGACAAGTCCGAAGTGGACAAGTCCTACGTGCGCTGCCTGAAGATCCTCATGCGGGGCAAGGGTTATCCGATGGTCGCTTCACACGACCCGCGGATGATCGCGATCGCCGAGAAGCTCGCCATGGACGCGGGCCGCAAGCCCGGCGACCACGAATTCCAGATGCTTTACGGGATCCGTCCCGAAGAGCAGAGCCGGATCGCGGGCGACGGCAAGACGATGCGCGTCTACGTCCCCTACGGCGACGAATGGTACGGCTATTTCATGCGCAGGCTGGCGGAACGCCCGGCAAACCTGGCGTTCTTCCTGCGCGGACTCGCCACCCGGGGCTGACCCGGTCCCAGGTGGCACAGTTCCGCTGAAGTACAAAAGGGCCCTTCCCGGCGAAACCCGCCGGGAAGGGCCCTTCTTCGTGCCGGGCTCAGGCTTCCTGGGCCTCTTCCTTGAGCTTGTCCATGTCGATGTCGCGTGCCTGCTGAATGAGGTCTTCGAGCGTCTTCTCCGGGAGCGCGCCGGGCTGCGCGTAGATGACAGTCTTGTCGCGGATCACCGCGAGCGTGGGGATCGAGCGCACGTCGAACGCGGCTGCCAGCTGCTGCTCGGCTTCGGTGTCGACACTCGCGAACACGATGTCGTCGTGGTTGCCCGACACCTTCTCGTAGGTCGGCGCGAACTGGCGGCACGGCATGCACCAGCCCGCCCAGAAGTCGATGATCACGAAGTCGTTGTCGGAAACGACCTGATCGAAGTTGGCGGCGGTCAGCTCCACAGTGCTCATGTCCCGCGTAACGAATCGAGCCGGACGCACATTCCCGTGATTGCGCGTAGCGTCGGATCGGAGCAGTCCAGGGAGAGCTTCGCCAGGAGGACAGATGGCCGACGGTGACATCCTCAGCCGGATCGACGAGCTGGTCAGCGAGGAACACGAACTCCGCTCACAGGCGATCGGCGCCGGGCTGAGCTCGGACGACCGGGCCCGGCTCGCCGGCGTGGAGCAGCAGCTGGACCAGTGCTGGGACCTGCTGCGGCAACGACGGGCACGGGTCGAGTTCGACGAGGACCCGGACCAGGCTTCGGCGCGGCCGATCAGCGAGGTGGAGTCCTACCGGCAGTAGTGCCGCTTCGGGCTTGACGGGCTTCGGCGGGGCGTCGCGGCTTCGCGGGCTGGGTCCAAGTACATGAAGGCCCCCTTACTTGCGCCTAGGTACAGGAAGGGGTCCTTCACGTACTTGGGGGCGGCGGAGAGGCGTGCCGTCTGCCGCAGGTAGCGAGCAGCGGCGGCTGCGGTGATTGTCGATTGTTCAGGGAGTCGTGAGTGTTTTGGGTCGTTCTAACAAAAACCAAAAAAAAAAAAAACCCCCCCCCACAACCCCAGTTAAACACCGAACCAACACGCGCGCCCCCCGCCCGCCCCGGAGTTTTGA
>NZ_JBFBBY010000194.1:0-12822 GCF_040682875.1 Amycolatopsis sp. NPDC051071
CCATAGGACACTTTTCGTCCTATGGGGACCCCTCATGACACTTCAGGAAGTCAAAGCACGCTCGTGTACCCGTTGAGCGCGGGCTGCCCGCCCAGATGCGCGAAGAGCACGTTCGAGTCCCGCGCGATCTCGCCCCGGCCGACGAGGTCGATCAGCCCCGCCATCGACTTGCCCTCGTAAACCGGATCCGTGAGCACGCCTTCCAGCCGGGCCAGCGTCCGGATCGCGTCCAAAGTGGACTCGTCGGGGATGCCGTAGATCCCGGCGTGGTACCGCTCGTCCAGTTCGACCTCACTGATCTCGCCGGCGCCGATCAGGTCCGCGGTGGCCCGTGCGATGCGCGTGATCTGGTCGCGGGTCCCGGCCGGTTTCGCCGAACCGTCGATGCCGAGGATCCGCCGCGGTTTCCCGGACAGCGCGGCGCCGGCGACCATCCCGGCCTGCGTGCTGCCGGTGACCGAGCAGACGACGACCGTGTCGAAGAAGACGCCGAGTTCGGCCTCCTGCGCTTCGAGTTCGACGATCCAGTTCGCGAAGCCGAGCCCGCCGAGACGGTGATCCGAACCACCCGCCGGGATCGCGTACGGCTTCCCGCCGCCGTCCTCGATCTCCTTGACCGCGTTCTCCCAGCTCTCCTTGAAACCGACGCCGAACCCGGCCTCGACCATGCGGATGTCGGCGCCGAGGATGCGGGACAGCTGGATGTTGCCGACCTTGTCGTACAGCGGGTCGTTCCAGTCGACCCAGCTTTCCTGGACCAGCACGGCCTTGAGCCCGGCCCGCGCGGCGGCCGCGGCGACCTGGCGGGTGTGGTTCGACTGCACGCCACCGATGGAGATCAGCGTGTCCGCGCCGGAAGCGAGTGCGTCGGCAACGAGGTATTCGAGCTTCCTCGTCTTGTTGCCGCCGAACGCGATACCGGAGTTGACGTCCTCGCGTTTCGCCCAGATTTTCGCGCCGCCGAGGTGCGCGGTGAGCCGGTCGAGCGGATGCACGGGGGAAGGGCCGAACAGCAGCGGGTAACGCGGGAAGTCGGCGAGCATCATGGCGTCTCCAGTAGGGCTTCGAGTTCGGTCCAGATCGTGGCGGTGATCGAGCAGGCCTTGTCGACGTCTCCCGCTTCGATCGCGTCGGCCAGGTCCGCGTGGCGCTGGACCGACCGGTGTGCGGGCAGGGAGCCGAAGCGGGCGTATTCGAGACGTCGGAGCAGCGGTGTGTAGCTGGCGAGCGTCGCGGCGACCGCCCGGTTGCGCGCGGCGGCCACCGGGATGTCGTGGAGGTCGTCGTCGGCGGCGATCGCGGCCCCGATGTCCCCGGCGGAGATCGCCGCCGCGAACCGGCTGTTGGCCGCGCGCATCGCCCGGACCTCGGCCGGTCCCATCCGCGGCGCGCCCGCGCGGACGGCGGACTCGTGCAGCGTGCGGACCAGCCGCAGCGCGTCGCGGACGTCGTCGGGGACGAACCCCGCCACGCGTGTGTAGCTCTGCGGCTTCGACTCGACGAGGCCGTCCTCGATGAGGCGCAGCAACGCCTGGCGCACCGGCGCCCGCGAGAGACCGAGCTGGTCGGCGAGGTCGCCGTCACGCAGGCTCGTCCCTGGCGGCAGCGTCCCGTCGATGATCGCCCGTCGGATGCTCTCGTAGGCCTCGTCCCTCAGGAGGGACCTCGGCACCTTCGCCAACTCACTCACATCTGAAATGTTAGCTGCCCGGTCGGGTTCCCGGGTAGCTCGCCAAGTGTCATGAAAGGGTCTTTCAGGACGAAAAACGTCTTGAAAGACCCTTTCATGACACTTTTTTGGAGACACTTCCTGGAGCGAGCAGGAGCGGGAGGCCAGGCCTACTAGTAGACCGGCCCCGTGTACTTCTCGCCCGGACCCTGCCCGGGGGCGTCCGGCACGGCCGAAGCCTCGCGGAACGCCTTCTGCAGTGACTGCAGGCCGTCGCGCAACGGGCCCGCGTGCAGGCCCAGGTACTCTGCCGAAGCGGTGACCAGCCCGGCGAGTGCGGTGATCAGACGACGAGCCTCGTCGAGGTCGCGGTGGGGGGAATTGGCCGGGTCCTCGTCGGCGAGGCCGAGTCGTTCGGCGCCGGCGGAGAGCAGCATGACGGCCGCCCTGCTGATCACCTCGACGCTCGGGATGTCCTCCAAGCCGCGGACGTCCTGGGAATACGGGGGCTGCTGAACGGGTTCTTCTGACACGTCTGGTACCCTTCCACGAGCGACCAGCCCCCGAGTGATCGGGGGCGGCAAGTGGAGCCCCGCTCCCACCCGCGTCACTGCCGCAACACCAGGTGTCCGGGTCCGGTCTCGCCAAGACGATTTCGGGCGTCGAGGCGGTGTGTTCGGTTCTGGAGAATCGAGCACGATCGGAAGAGTGGGCCTCGTGTACCTCACGGTACCGAGGCCTTCGGTATGTGGGCACCAGGTCGAAACGGTAGAAGAATTTACCTCGAACCAGGGAGGCCCCATCAGCTCCGAGACACGCATCAACGACCGAATCCGGGTACCGGAGGTCCGCCTCGTCGGACCAGCCGGTGAACAGGTCGGCATCGTCCGGATCGAAGATGCGCTGCGGCTGGCACAGGAGAACGATCTCGACCTTGTCGAGGTTGCTCCGCAGGCACGCCCGCCCGTATGCAAGCTCATGGACTTCGGCAAGTTCAAGTACGAGAGTGCGCAGAAGGCCCGCGAGTCCCGCCGCAACCAGCAGCTCACCGTCATCAAAGAGCAGAAGCTGCGGCCGAAGATCGACCAGCACGACTACGAGACCAAAAAGGGTCACGTGTCCCGCTTCCTGGCGGCTGGCAACAAGGTCAAGGTCACGATCATGTTCCGCGGTCGCGAGCAGTCCCGGCCGGAACTCGGTTTCCGGCTGCTGCAGAAGCTCGCCGACGAGGTGACGGAACTCGGTTTCGTCGAGTCGTCGCCGAAGCAGGACGGTCGCAACATGATCATGGTGTTGGCCCCGCACAAGAACGTGAAGCCGCCCAAGGCCGCGAAGGCAGCCAAGGACGAGTCGACCGAGTCCGAGTCGTCCGAGCCGCCCGCCGACGCGTAAGCGCCGACCAGCACATGTCGCGGCACACCGGAGATCACCGGTGTGCCGCCGCGCGAAAGAGGACAACGCAATGCCGAAGATGAAGACGCACAGCGGGACGTCGAAGCGAGTTCGCGTCACGGGCACGGGCAAGCTGCGCCGCCAGAAGGCCGGCCGCCGCCACCTGATGGAGAAGAAGTCCAACAGGCTCACCCGTCGTCTCGAAGGCACCACCGAGATCGCCAAGAACGACGTCGGCCGCGTCAAGCGCCTTCTCGGCCGCTGACACCCCGCACTTTGTAAACGCCGGGCGCGCCAGCGCGCCCCCAGATCGACAGGATGGACCCAGTGGCACGCGTCAAGAGGGCTGTCAACGCCCATAAGAAGCGTCGCGCGACTCTCGAGCTCGCCAGCGGCTACCGCGGCCAGCGTTCGCGGCTGTACCGCAAGGCGAAGGAACAGACGCTTCACTCGCTGAACTACGCCTACCGGGACCGCCGTGCCCGCAAGGGTGACTTCCGCCAGCTGTGGATCACCCGTATCAACGCGGCCGCCCGCGCCAACGGCGTTACCTACAACCGCTTCATTCAGGGCCTCAAGGCCGCGGGTGTCGAGGTCGACCGCAAGATCCTCGCGGACCTCGCGGTCAACGACGCCGCCGCGTTCACCGCGCTGGCCGAGCTGGCCAAGGCCAACGTGAACACCGAAGAGAAGAAGTCGGCCTGACCGGCTACAGCGCTCTTCCACGACCCGGGGCTGCTCCGTTCACCGAACGGACGCCCCGGGTTGTTGCTGCGCGCAAGCTCACCCGCCGGGCAGAGCGTGAGAAGGCCGGGCGGTTCCTCGCCGAGGGCGCGAACGCGGTCGAAGCCGCGCTCACCCACGCTTTCGAAGACGGCGGCAAGGTGTACGAGTTGTTCGTCACCGAACGCGCCGCCGCGCACCACGAGCGGCTGCTCGCCGCTGCCCGCGATGCCGGTGTCGTGATCTCGCCGATCACCGATCGCGCCGCCGACGGACTCTCCGAAACCGTGACGCCGCAAGGCATCGTCGCGGTCTGCGCACTCGTGGACCGTCCACAACAGACCGTCCTGCGGCCGGGTGCGAAGCTCGTCGTCGTGCTCGTCGACGTCTCCGACCCCGGTAACGCCGGCACGGTGATCCGGGTGGCGGACGCCGCCGGCGCCGACGCGGTCGTCCTCGCCGGTGACAGTGTCGACCCGCACAACGGCAAATGCGTCCGTGCGGCCGCCGGTAGCCTGTTCCACCCCGCCATCACCCGGATCCGGGACGTCGACGCGGCCTTGAAGGCCTGCTCCGCCGCCGGTCTCCGCACCATCGGCGCGCACGGTTACGCCGACGTGGAACTCGATCAGGTGAGTTTCGCCGAGCCGACCGCCTGGGTGTTCGGCAACGAGGCGCACGGACTGCCGCGGAACGTGCTCGACACGGTCGACCTCGCGGTCAAGATCCCGCTGTACGGCCGCGCCGAAAGCCTGAACCTCGCGACCGCCGCCGCCGTCTGCGTGTACACAAATGCGATGGCCTCGCGGAGTACCGCCACGTAGAGTCGCCGGTACTACGCCGACGGAACCACGACACGAGGGAGCTCTCATGGAACGCACTGTTCGTTCCAGCACCTTGTTTACGGCGTAGATCCGCGTTCTTTCGCACTCCCGTGTGACGGTGTGCCCAGCCCGAGGGTGATCGGGGGCCGCCGTTCGCTGTCCCATAGAATTCAGCAGCTGCTAAACCCATGTGTGCGCTCGTGTGCACCGGACCAGTCCCAGCGGACGCCGAGGAGTTATGTCCGAAGCCAACGACAAGCAGGACCCCCAGGCGGGAGCGCTCGTGCCGGAGACGTTGACGGCCGCCGTCAAGCAGGCCGAGACGGATTTCGCGGCCGCGGCGGATCTCGACGCGCTGGCCGCGGTCAAGCCCGCTCACCTCGGGGACCAGTCTCCGCTGCTCCTCGCACGCCGCGAGATCGGTGCCCTGCCGAAGCAGGAAAAGGCCGAGGCGGGCAAGCGGGTCAACGAAGCACGCCAAAGCATCCAGGCCGCTTTCGACGCGCGCCGCGCCGTGCTCCAGGTCGAACGTGACGAAAAGGTGCTCCGCGAGGAGGTCGTCGACGTCACGCTGCCGTGGGACCGCGTGCCCCGCGGCGCCCGGCATCCGATCGCGACCCTGTCCGAGCGGATCGCCGACGTGTTCGTCGCGATGGGTTACGAGGTCGCAGACGGACCGGAGCTCGAGGCCGAGTGGTTCAACTTCGACGCCTTGAACTTCGGCAAGGACCACCCCGCGCGCCAGCTGCAGGACACGTTCTACGTCGGCGAGGAGGACTCCGGCCTGGTGCTGCGGACGCACACCTCGCCGGTGCAGGCCCGCACGCTGCTGCACCGAGACCTGCCCGTGTACGTCGTCTGCCCCGGCCGCACCTACCGGACCGACGAGCTCGACTCGACGCACACCCCGGTGTTCTCGCAGGTCGAAGGGCTCGCGGTGGACAAGGGCCTGACGATGGCGCACCTCAAGGGCACCCTTGACGCCTTCGCCCGCGCGATGTTCGGCGAAAGCTCGAAGACCCGCCTTCGCCCGCACTTCTTCCCGTTCACCGAGCCGTCGGCCGAGGTCGACGTCTGGTTCGAGCAGAAGAAGGGCGGCGCCGGCTGGGTCGAATGGGGTGGCTGCGGCATGGTCAACCCCAACGTCCTGCGTGCCTGCGGCGTCGACCCCGAAGTCTACTCGGGCTTCGCCTTCGGCATGGGTATCGAGCGCACCCTGCAGTTCCGCAACGGAATCCCGGACATGCGCGACATGGTGGAGGGCGACATCAGGTTCACCCTGCCCTTCGGAACGGAGGCCTGAGTGAAGGTCCCAACCAGCTGGCTGACCGAACACCTCGATCTCGACGAGGGAGTCACGGTCCAGGATCTGGTCGATGCCTTCGTGCGCATCGGCATCGAGGTCGACGACGTCCGTCCGCTCCAGCCGGTCACCGGCCCGCTCGTGGTGGGCCGCGTCGCCGAGATCGAGGAGCTGACCGAGTTCAAGAAGCCGGTCCGTTTCTGCCGGGTCGACGTGGGCGAGTCCGACGACGGCACCGACAAGGCCGACGAGAACGTCGACGACGATGACGACGCCGACGACGGCCCGTTCGAAGACGACGGTCCGGCGGGGATCAGGACCCGCGGGATCATCTGCGGCGCCACGAACTTCGCCGAGGGCGACCTGGTCATCGTCGCGCTGCCCGGCACGGTGCTGCCCGGCGGTTTCGAGATCGCTTCGCGCAAGACCTACGGCCGGATCAGCGACGGCATGATCTGCTCCGCGAGCGAACTCGGCATCGGTGACGACCACTCCGGCATCCTGGTGCTGCCCCCGAGCACCGCCAGCCCCGGCGAGGACGCCAACAAGCTGCTGATCCTCGACGACACCGTGCTCGAAGTGACGCAGACCCCGGATCGCGGCTACACGCTTTCGGTCCGCGGCCTGGCCAGGGAGCTGTCGAACGCGCTCGACGCCCCGTTCGGCGACCCGGCGTCCATCGAGGTCCCCGAGGCCGAGAGCGTCGCCTGGCCGGTGCACCTCGAAGACACCGAAGGCTGCAAGCGGTTCGTCCTGCGCCGGGTCAAGGACCTCGACGCGACGGCGCCGACGCCGTGGTGGATGCGACGGCGCCTGATGCTGGCGGGGATCCGCTCGATCTCGCTCGCGGTCGACGTCACCAACTACGTGATGCTCGAACTCGGGCATCCGCTGCACGCGTTCGCGACCAGTTCGGTCAAGGGCGATCTGGTGGTGCGCAAGGCGAAGCCGGGCGAGAAACTGACCACTTTGGACGATGTCGAGCGCACGCTCGACGTCGACGACGTGGTCATCGCCGACGACTCCGGCGTGATCTCGCTGGCGGGCACCATGGGTGGCGCGTCGACCGAGATCACTCCCGAGAGCACGGACGTGCTGCTCGAAGCGGCCCACTGGGATCCGTCGTCGATCAGCCGCACGGCCCGCCGTCACAAGCTGTTCTCCGAGGCGGCCAAGCGGTTCGAGCGGTTCACCGACCCGCAGCTGTGCGCGGTGGCCGTCGAGTTCGCCGCGCGGCTGCTGCGCCAGTACGGCGACGGCTCGATCCTGCCCGGCCGCACCGACGAGGGTGGCGTCGAGCCGAACCCGCCGGTGACCATGCCGATCAACCTGCCCGACGACGTCGCCGGTGTGCGCTACGAGCGCGGTGTCACGGTCCGGCGGCTTTCGCAGATCGGGTGCAAGGTCAACGTCGGTACGTCCGAGGACGGCACCGCGCTGGTGACCGCGGTCCCGCCGAGCTGGCGCGCTGACCTGGTGCAGTCCGCCGACCTGGTCGAGGAGGTCCTCCGGCTGGAGGGCTACGACAGCATCCCGTCGGTGCTGCCCGAGGCGCCCGCCGGCCGCGGCCTCACCGACACGCAGCGTCGTCGCCGGTCGGTCGCACGCGCGCTGGCCGAGGCAGGCTACGTCGAGGTGATGCCCTTCCCGTTCATCTCGGACTCGGTCTGGGATTCGTTCGGGCTGGCCGAAGACGACGTCCGCCGCAAAACCGTCCGGGTGCGCAACCCGCTGGAGGCGGACAAGGACCGGCTGGCGAGCACGTTGCTGCCGGGGCTGCTGGAAATGGTGCAGCGCAACATTTCCCGCGGCTTCAAGGACGTCTCGCTGTTCCACCTCGGACAGGTGGTGCTGCCGGGGCCGAATCCGCTTCCGATGCCTTCGCCAGGGGTGGACCGGCGGCCGACCGACGAGGAACTCGCGGTACTGGAGGCGGCCGTGCCGCCGCAGCCGCTGCATGTCGCCGTCGTCCTCGCGGGACTGCGTGGCCGCGCGGGCTGGTGGGGTGCTGGCGAGCAGGCGAACTGGGCCGACGCGGTGCAGGCGGCGAGGCTGGTGGCGCAGGCCGCCGGTGTCGAGCTGACCACAGTCGCGGCGGACCAGCCGCCGTGGCACCCCGGCCGGTGCGCTCAGCTGCGCGTGGGTCAGTGGCCCGTCGGGTACGCCGGTGAGCTGCACCCGAAGGTCGTCGAGGCACTCGGTCTCCCGCCGCGCACCGTCGCGATGGAACTCGACCTGGACGCGATCCCGATCCCGGACAGCCGTCCGGCGCCGCGGATCTCGGCCTATCCGCCGGTGCTGCTCGACGTCGCGCTGGTCGCCGAAGCCGGCGTGCCGTCGGCCGACCTGGCCGAGGCGTTGCGCGAAGGCGCGGGCGAACTGCTCGAAGACATCACGCTGTTCGACTCCTACCAGGGTGAGCAGCTCGGCGAGGACAAGCGTTCGATGGCGTACAAGCTGCGGTTCCGTGCCGCGGACCGCACGCTGACCGTCGACGAGGCCACGAAGGCCCGCGACGCCGCCGTCGCGGTCGCCGGTGAGCGCTTCGGGGCGAGCCTGCGGACCTGATCTGTAGTCCTGTGAAGGCCCCCTTCCCCCGGCTGAACCGAGAGAAGGGGGCCTTCACGCGTCATGGATGTGGCAAAGTGAGGACTTGTGTCACGTCCAGACGGCCGGTCCAGCATCCAAGACATCGCCCGTGCCAGGCTGAGCGACGGTTTCGTCGGCAGAGTCGGGGAACGCGAGGACTTCCGGGTCAATCTCGGGCTGTCGGGGAGTGACCGGCGCCGCCGGTACCTGTTCTCCGTGCACGGTCTCGCCGGGGTCGGCAAGTCCTTCCTCCTCGAACAGCTTCGCGGCATCGCCGAGGAATCCCGCGCGGCCGTCGGCTTCGCGGACGACCGGCAGCAGGATCTGTCCGCGACACTGGTCAAACTGGCGAAGGACCTCGCGCGCAGCGGACACGAGATGCGCCGGTTCGAGAAACGCCACGAGTTTTACCTCAAGGCGAGGGAACGGCTCCACAGCGATCCGCAGGCCCCGGCCGCCGGCCGCGCGCTCGTGACGAAGACGGTGGTCAAAGCCGGTCTCGGGGTGGCGAAGACCCTCCCCGGCGGAAGTATCGCCGCCGGCGCGATCGACGCCGACGCGACGGCGAAACAGCTGGAACAGTTGCAGAGCTATCTCGCGGCGAAGTTCAAGCGAAAGGCCGATGTCCGGCTGCTCCTCGATCCGGCGGAGGAACTGACCAAGCCGTTCGTCGAGGATCTCTGGCGGGTTCCCGAGTCCCGGCAGATCGCGTTGTTTTTCGACACCTTCGAGCGGACGGCGCCGGTACTGGAGACGTGGCTGCTCGACCTGTTCGGCGGACTGTACGGCGACCTGCCGCAGAACCTCGTGCTCACCACGGCCGGGCAGTTCCCGCTGGACGAGGCGAAGTGGAACCGGCACGCGCCGCTGGTGCACGAGGTCGAACTCCGGCCGTTCACCGAACCGGAGGCACGGCGTCTGCTCGCCGAACACGGGATCACCGACGAAGACGTGATCGAGATCGTGCTGCGGCTGACCGACGGCCTGCCCGTACTGGTCGCCATGCTGGCACGGGGGAAGCCCGCGGAAGCGGGCGCCGTCGGGGATCCCAGCGACGACGCGGTCAAACGGTTCCTGCACTGGGTTCCCGAGAAGGCCAAGCAGAAGATCGCGGCCACGGCGTCGCTTCCCCGTGTCCTGGACGAAGACGTCCTCGGCGTCCTGACCGGGAAGGAAACCGCGGGGGAGACCTTCCGCTGGTTGCGGGAACTGCCGTTCGTCGGGCGGCGCGAGCTGCCGGTGCGCTATCACCCGGTGGTTCGCGGTCCGATGGTGCGCCTGGAACGCGGGAGTTCACCGGCCGCGTTCGCCGAACACCACCGGCGGCTCAGCGAGTACTACGAAGGCCGGTGCGCCGAACTCGGGCTCAGCCGCCATCGCGACGCCTGGAGCAACGAAGGCTGGCAGCGGAGGAAACTCGAGCAGACTTACCACCGGCTCTGCGGCGATCCGGCGGAAGCGCTGCCGGACGCCTTGCTCGGGGCCGCCGAGATGATCACCACGGGTACCGCGGCCGCGCGCACTTGGGTGCGGATGATGGAACAGGCGGGCGTCGACGCGGACGCGCCCGCCGTACTGGGCTGGGCGCAGCGGCTGACCGTCGCCATCGGGGACGGCGACGGATCGAGGAAGATCCCGGTGCTCGACCTGCTCGCCGCCGCCGGCGAGCTCGACACGGCCCGCCTCTCGACGGTGATCCGCCGTCGTGCCTGGGCATACGAGGGCCAGGACGAGATCGAGCAGGCGAAGCGGGACTACGACCGGGCTTGCGCTCTCAACCCCGCCGACCCCTACGTCTGGAGTGACCGGGGCAATTTGTTCCACAACGAGGGTGACTGGGAACCGGCGCTGTCGGACCTGAACCGGGCGATCGAACTCGACCCCGCCTACGCCTATTCGTGGCGAGGGCGCGGTTCCGCCCGCGCCGGACTCGGCGACCTCGACGGTGCGATGGCCGACCTCGACGAAGCCGTCCGCCTGGAACCCGACCACGCGTGGGCGTACACCGCCCGGAGCGAGGTGTACGTCAAACGCGGAGAACCCCGGAAGGCGATCGACGAACTCGACATCGCGATCCGGCTCGATCCCGACTATGCCTGGGCGCTTTGCCGGCGGGCGACGCTGCTGGCCGACCTGGGGGAGAACGAGGAGGCCCTCGCCGGGTACCGGGCGGCGGCCGCGCTGCGCCCCAAGGACGTCTACTACCTGACCGAGCTCGCGTGGTTCCTCGAGCAGACCGGGGACGAGGACGCCGCTACGAAGACCTTCGACGCGGTCATCGCGGCGAATCTGGAGAACGCCAGGTCTCACGCGACCCGGGCGGCTTTCCACTATCGCGGCGATCGGCATCGGCTCGCGATCGACGGCTTCACCGCCGCTCTCCGGATCGAGCCGGACTACGAGTGGGCGTGGTACATGCGTGGCCAGGTGCATGCCGCCGAGGGTGATCCCGAAGCGGCACTCGCCGACTTCGAACGGGCGATCGAGCTGGCCCCCGAGGACGCCGAGAACCATTTGCGGCGAGGGATGGTGCTGCTCCGGCCGTTGAAGAGGCGCGACGAGGCGATGGAATCGCTGAACCGCGCGCTCGAACTGGAGCCCGCCAAGGAGTGGGCTCACGTTTGGCGAGCGTTCGCCTACCGGGCCTCGGACGACTACGAAGCCGCCCTCAACGACATCGACGCCGCACTCGAAGCGAACCCGGAGAGCGCCCTCTTCCACACCCTCCGGGCCGACAACCTCGCGGACCTGGATCGGCACGAGGAAGCCCGGGAGGCGCTGGACGAGGCGGCCCGGCTGGGACAGGATGGATACGCCTTCCACCGGCGTGCTCGTCATCGCCTTCTGTTCGGTGCTTTCGACGGCGCCTTGTCGGATGTGGACAGTGCGCTGGCCGCCGGCCACGACGAGAGCGTTCGCGCCCTGCGTGCGGAGATCCATCGCCGGACGGGTGACCACGAGGAAGCCGTCCGGGAACTGCGTGAACTGGTCGCCCTGGATCCGGACGACACCGACCGCTCCGGGAACCTCGGCGAAGCCTTGTTGTACGCGGGGAGGACGGACGAGGCGATGGACGTCCTCCGGCCGCTGGCTGCCGAATCCGTCTGGGCGCGCAATCTTCTCGCACTGGCCTGGCTGAAGACCGGGCGAACCCAGGAAGCCGAGCGACGTTTCGGCGAAGCTCTCGAAGAAGCCGTCGCCGGTGCGAAGGCCGACCCCGGCGATTGGGACGTCAAGACCCAGCCGCTCTTCTTCCTCCTCGTTCTTGGGCGCGCCGAAGACGCGAAACGTAATGTCGCGGACCTGCTCGGCGAAGGACCGCCGCGGGAAGTGCGGCTCGACCTGCTTCGCGATCTGAAGGAGACGCGAGAGCTGCTTCCCGAGCTCGGCGATGTCATCGAGGAACTCCTCGCGCTGATCCCGCGCCCGGTGCTCAATCGCCCAGGTGCTTGAGCGCCTCCTTCCTGGACAGATTGGACAGTGCGGGATGCGCGGTGACGAACGCACGCACCCAGTCCGGCTCGGTCTTCGCGTACTCGCGTAGGGCCCAGCCGATTCCCTTGCGCAGAAAGAAGTCCTTGTCGTCAATATTCGCCTCGACGGCTCGCGTGAGCAGGTCGGTGCCGGTTCCGCCCTTGGCCCCGACCTGGCAGATCACCGCGGTACGACGTCGCCATTTGTCCTCGTCGTAGGCCCAGGTCAGCATCAGCGGGGTCACCGTCTCCGGCTCCGCCCGCAGGATCGGCCCGACCCGGCGGATGGCGACTTCGTCCACATAGTCCCACCAAGCGCCGGTCACGATCATCTCTTCGTACAGGCCGAGCAGGGCACTGTCCTGCCAGCGGGCGTGGGAGCGATGCCCGGAAAGGGCCACCGCCGCATACCGTTCTTCGCGGAATTCCGCTGTACGCCACAAGGTGAGGACGGCGGCGGAGAAACTCACTCGATCGGGTAGCGGATGTTCGGCGAAGATTTGTTTCAACAAGGCCGCCCGAGGGGGTGACGCGACACCGAGGAACGGCATCTCCGACTTCATGTACGCCTGCATACCCGGTGCCTTCGCCGGATCGGCCAGCCCGGCCAAACCGTTGCGAACCGCCGAAACCAGGCTTTTCACCTCGTTCACGCGAACTCCTCTCCCCAGTGGACGCCGCGAGCGTACGACAGGGGACCGACAAGACTGATATGCCCGGATCGGGGCGCCGATACCGACTAGGGCGTGTCTGGCAAATCTCGTTCGTGGTCTTCGCGCCCAGGCGGCCCCTGGCGGCGCGGGCCCTTCGACCGAGTACGACCCGGTACGAGGCCGAAGGGCCCACACC
>NZ_JBFBBY010000195.1:0-12658 GCF_040682875.1 Amycolatopsis sp. NPDC051071
GCACTACGCCACAACGCCCGCGACTTCACCCGACCACTAACACTACTCGGAATCACCCACTGACCAGCCACAACGACTTTGCCGGGGCCCTGCGCCTAGCGCAAGGAAGGGGGCCTTCATGTACTGGCGAAGCGTCCCGGCAGCCCAAGCGGTCAGGAAACAATCAGCGGGACCTGGGGTGCGGGACCGTCCGAAAGCGGGATCTGGAACCGCTGCGCCAGGTAAGCGGCCAGCGAGTGGAACAGCGGCGCGGCGGAATGCCCTTCCGGCAGCGTCGTCTCCGGCGCGTCCAGCCGGATGCCGATCACGAACCGCGGGTCGTCGGCGGGCAGGATCCCGGCGAAGGTGATGTTGTACAGGTGGTTGCTGTACGCCTTCGTCTGCGGGTCGACCTGCTGGCCGGTGCCCGTCTTGCCCGAGATCTGATAGCCCTCCAGCGCCGCCGTCGGCGCGGTGCCGCTCTGCTGCCCCTTACCCTTCTGCGTCACGGCACGCATCATGTCGCGCACGGTCTTCGCCGTCTGCGGGCTGACCACCTGCACGGTCTTCGGCGCGGGCTCGGGCACGACCGTCCCGTCCGGGTTGATCTTCGACTTGACCACGCGGGGTTCCACGCGGAGCCCGTCGTTGGCGATGGCCTGGTACATCCCGGCCATCTGCACGACGGTCATCGAAAGGCCCTGCCCGATCGGCAGGTTCCCGAAGGTCGTGGCGTACCACTGGTTGCGCGGCGGGACGAAGCCCGGGCTCTCACCCGGCAGGCCGAGGCCGGTCCGCTGGCCGAGGCCGAACTTCTTGAGCAGGGCCGCGTAACGGTCCTCACCGATCTTCTGCGCCAGCAAAAGCGTGCCGACGTTCGACGACTTCGCGAAGATGCCGGTGGTGGTGAACTGCTGCGTGCCGTGGTTCCACGCGTCCTTCACGACCTTGTCGGCCACCTGTAGCGAACCCGGCACCGACATCGACGCCTCGGGCGTCGTGATGCCCTCTTCGATCGCGCCCGCGGCGGTGACGACCTTGTTCACCGAACCCGGTTCGAACGGCGTGGTCACCGCGCGGTTGTTCAGGTTCTCCGTCTCGCCTCGCGACTCCTGGTCGTTGAGGTCGACCGTCTTGTCGTTGGCCAGCGCGTAGACCTCGCCGGTCTTCGAGTCCATGATGACCGCCTGGCCGCCCTTGGCCCGCGACTTGGCGACGTACTCGGTCAGCTGCCGCTGCAGTTCGTACTGCAGGTCGGTGTCGATCGTCAGCTGCAGGTCCGAACCGGAGACGGCGTTCTGGATGTCCCGTTCGGTGCCGGGGATGACCAGGTTGTCGTTGCCGTTCCGGGTGTTGACGATCTTGCGTCCCGGCGTTCCGGCCAGGTCGTTGTCCCGCGAAGCCTCAAGGCCGTACACACCGTGCAGGTTGTGCTTCGAGAGCTCCGGGTCGTCGGTGCGCCAGTTCGCGTAACCGATGACGTTCGCGCCGATCGAGTCGCCGGGGTACTCCCGCTTGGAGCGCTTCTCGACGCTGATCCACGGGTATACCTTGACAATGGCGTCGGCGACCGACGGTTCGATGTCGTGGACGAGGTAGGTGAACCCGTCGGGCTTGTGGAACTTGTCCAGCAGGTCCTTCTCGGTGATCACACCCGGCAGCTTGGCGGCGATGAGCTTCGCCGCACCGGCGACCTCGGTCTCGAAGTTCCTGCCCTTGGCGGGATTCTTCGCGACCTCGTCCATCGTCTTGTGCAGCCAGTTCAGGCTCACCGCGAGCGTGCGCACCTCGATGCTGAACGCGATCTTCGTCCCGTTGCGGTCCATGATGGCCCCGCGCTGCGCGGGACTCTCGATCACCGACGCCCGCTGCCGTTCGGCGGCTTCGGAAAGCGCGCCTGCCTCGAACCACTGCACCTGCACCAGTTTCAGACCGGCGAGCACCATGACGATGATCAGCAGGATCCGCACGCCGGTGAACCGGCTCGGGTTCCCGCCGTTGCCACGGCGGGCGGTGGCGCGACGGGTCCCGGCGGCGTAGGTCCGCCGCGCGCTGCCCGCCGACCGGGCCCGGGGTTGTGCCGGGCGGCCGGGTGACATCACTGACCTCCCTGCGCCGGGGGTGCCGTGTTTTCGGCCGGGGGCGCCGCGTTCTCCTGCGGAACCGCGGGCTGGTCGCCTTCGATGGGTCCCTGCTGTGTTCCCTCGACCGGGGCGGGTGCGACGGGCGCGACCGGGACGGCGGGGGTGTCGGCGTGCGCCTTCTTCGGCTCACCGACCACAGTGGACTGCCCGTCCGGGCCGACCACGATATGCGCGGGGTCGCCACCGGGCACCATGCCCCCTTCCCTGGCCTTGGGTGCCAGCGAAGCGGGTGACTCGGCCTTCGCGACCTCGCGCTGCAGCCGTTCCTTGGCTTCGGCGAGACCGGCGTTGGCCGTGCGGAGTTGTTCGAGCCGGTACGAATCCGCGATGGCCTGCGTGGTCAGCCACAGCGTGCACGCCACGCCGACGGCGAGCATGCCCATCATCATCAGCACGAACGACGCGCGGGAACGCGGCCAGCGCGGCTTGAACGTCTTCTTCGGCTGTTCCTTGCCCGTGCCGCCTTCGGCGTCCGGACGGTTGCGCTGCTGGTCGCGCTGCAGCAGATCGGCGCGCTGGGCACGGCGGGCGTAGGCACGTTCGGCCGCCGACGTCCGGCCGCGGGAGGCGCGGGTGGACGTCGTGGTCTCGGTGTTTTCCGGCGCCTCGTCGACCGTGCTGGTCGCACGCGCACGCCTGCCGGCCGCCGGTGCGCCCCGGCGGCCGCGGGACTTCGCGGGAGCGGTCATCGTGCTCGGTCTCCGATCCGTTCGGCGGCTCGCAGCCGCACGGAGGCGGCCCGTGGGTTCAGTTCGGTCTCCGCCTCGCCGGCCTTCTCGGCCCCTCTGGTGAGCAGTTTCAGTTCCGGGCCGTGGCCCGGCAGTTCCACCGGAAGCCCTTCCGGGGTCCGGGATTTCGCCAGTTCCGCGATCGCCTGCTTGACCAGGCGGTCCTCAAGGGACTGATAAGACTCCACGACGATGCGGCCGCCGACGGCGAGTGAGGCCAGCGCCCGCGGCATCGCCCGCCGCAGCACTTCCAGCTCGCCGTTGACCTCGATCCGCAACGCCTGGAAAGTCCGCTTCGCCGGATGTCCGCCGGTGCGCCTGCTGGCCGCGGGAACCGCGTCGTAGAGCAGTTCCACCAGCCGTCCGCTGCGGGTGAAGGGTTCCTTCTCTCGTTCCGCCACAACGGCTTTGACGATCCGCTTGGCGAAGCGTTCCTCGCCGTAGTCGCGCAGGATCCGGATCAGCTCGCCCGGTGTGTAGGTGTTGAGGACGTCGGCCGCGGTGATCCCGGTGGTCGGGTCCATCCGCATGTCGAGCGGGGAATCCTTGGAGTAGGCGAAACCACGCTCGGCGCGGTCCAGCTGCATCGAGGAGACGCCGAGATCGAAGAGGATTCCGTCCACTCTGGACAGTCCCAGCCCTTCGAGCGCGGACGGCATCTCGTCGTAGACGGCGTGCACGAAATCGACGCGATCACCGTGTGGCGCAAGCCGTTCCGCGGAAAGCTCCAGCGCGTTGGGGTCGCGGTCGAGTGCGACCAGGCGCAGTGAAGGGAACGCGGTGAGCAGTGCGTCCGAGTGGCCGCCGAGTCCGACGGTCGCGTCGACCAGGACGGCCTCGCGGCCGGAGAAGACCGGCGAGAACAAGTCCACGATGCGGCTCAGCAGCACCGGGACGTGCTCGTGTTCGTCCGCCATGTCTTCCCCCTTTCCTGTCGTGCCGGGGAAGATGCCGGATGCCGTCAGGTCCCTGTCCGCCCGCTTACTGACCTGGTACCGGGGAAGGTGTACCAGGGCCACTGAGCGGACAGAGGCCTCACGGCATCCGTGTGGACGGTTCCCGGCGTGTCCGAAGCATGAACCCGCGCCCCCCGACGGCGTGGGTGCTTCCTCGGTCACGTCTAGAAGACGCCCGGCAGAACTTCCTCTCGAGCCTTCGCGTAGCTGTCCTCGTGTTCGTCCAGGTAGCCCTGCCACGCTTGGGCATCCCAGATCTCCAACCTGGTGATCGCCCCGATCACCACGCACTCCTTGTTCAACCCGGCATAACGCCGGAGCTCGGACGCGATCGCGATACGTCCTTGCCCGTCCGGGCGTTGTTCATCCGTCCCGGCGAAGAGATAACGCTGATAGGCCCGGACCGCCTCGTTCGTGAACGGGGCGTCGGCGACCTTCCTCGCCATCTGCTCGAACTCGGCCCGGGGAAAGACGAAGAGGCAGTGATCCTGCCCCTTGGTGATCATCAGCCCACCGGCGAGCGCGTCGCGGAACTTCGCGGGCAGCGTGAGCCGCCCCTTGTCGTCCAGTTTCGGGGTGTGGGTGCCGAGGAACACCGGCTCCACCTCCCTACCGATCTCAGCTGCGAACAACCAAGGTCGGCCACGGGGCTCCCTTCCGCCCCACTGCGCACCACCGTACCCCACTTTTCCCCACAGTCAACGCGACAAAAGCCGCCACCACTCCGTCGTGTCAGACGTTTTCGCTGGTCAGCCAGGTGGGGCCAGGTGGGGGCGTGGTGGGGGACGGTGGGCAAGATCCCCCTGGGCGGGTATCGAAGCAACCTCTTCTATGCCTGATGCGTCCGGAAAACGGCAGCCGGAACCCTGCCGTGGGGCAAAAGGGGGTGAAAGTGGGGAATCCGGTGTGGAGCGGGACCACAGTGGAGCGTCGGCGTTCGGTCTGGAAGTACAGGAAGGCCCCCTTCCTGTACTTCGGAACGCGCTTCGCAGTCCTGCCTGAACGCTCACTGCTCACGAGGCTGACGTCGTCGGGTCATCCCAGGTATTCGGCGTCCTAACCGGACTCTCGACTCAGTGTCCGCGCCGGGCGCTGGCCCGTGCATGGGCTAGCGGTCCGGATCAAGCAGCCCGGCCAAGCGCGCGGCCAGCCGGGGACCGTCTACAGGGGACACGGTCACCCACGCCTGCCCGCCGCGTCCTTCGGTCCGCACCGCGCAGTAGGCGCCGACGTCGGTGTCGAACCAGGTCAGGCCGCCCGCCCGCTGTGCCCGGCCGTCCCTGGCCCTGGTCCGCACGGTGAACTGGCCCGCGCTGTAGACCGGCCGCGCCTGGATGGCGAGCACCTCGCGCAGCTGACTGTCCGAAGCGGACGATCGGCCTTCGCCGAACACGGGATCTTCGAGGTCGCCGTCGAAGCGCGTGGCGGGCAGGCTGATGCCGTAGCCGGGGCCCGGCCGCAGCTCCGGCAGGACGTCGACGATCGCGGTGAACACCTCGCTGTCGCTGATCCCGGCGAGCCCGATGGTCTGCCCGGGTTGCGTGGCCAGCACCCCGTGCCGCCCGCGTGCGGCCGCGACCGCGCGAAACGGGGCTTCGGCCGTCATATCGGCCAGCGCTTCGCATTCCACGTAGACCTCGGCCCTGGCGAGCAGGTCGAGGCGGGCTTCGAGGGCCGCGTCCAGCCGGTCGCCGTCATAGAGGCCGCGTTCGGCGAGGTTTTCGTAGACCGAACCCCGGATGCCGTCGCGTTCCGCCGCTGTTGCACCGACACTGCGGACGGACAGCGGCCACGGCGGGGTGGCGTGGCCGAGGTCGGACCAAAGGACGTCGAACGCCGACGCGGAAACGCGGATCAAGACCGTCCCAGCTCGGGCGGCTTCCCGAAGGAGACCTGCGGGGTGAGCGAACGCAGGGCGGCGTCGCGGTTGTTCATCACGTCGACGGCCTTGCGCCGGGCCTCCTCGGCCTCCGCGTGGCGGGCCTCCATCTCGTCGGCGAGTGCCGCGAGGGCCAGCAAGTTCCCGCCGGCGGCGGCGCCGCGGATCATCGCGCCAGGGTCGTAGTCCACCGGCGGTGGCATATCCGCGCGGGCGCGCGCCGCCACCTCGGCCTGCCCGGACACCGCCTGCCCGAGCGCGGACGAGAGATCCGCGGACCAGGTCAGCCATCCGGACGCCCTGGTCAGCACGCCGCGGAGCGCGTCGCCCGCTTCCCCGCGCCAGTTCTCCTCGCTGCTGCCGACCAGGCCCGCCAGCTCGGACGTCGCGTCGTGCATACGCCGCGCCAGCGCGTCCCATGCGGCGCCGATGCCGCCCGCGGCCTCGGGGTCGTTGCCGGCCTCGACCTCGGCGGCCAGCGCCTCGTGGCTGTAGGCCTCATACCGCGTGGCCGCGACCGGGATCTCGCGTCCCGGCATCTCTCCTTCAGGCACGGCACCTTCTCCTTAGTGGTCAGTTCCGGTGGTGAACCCGCGACCGCGATCGACGTCGGCAGGGCGCTGCCTGGTTGTCCACGTCACCTAGGGCGAGGCGTCCTGCCACCGCGATAGCGGGGCCTCCGGCCGGGGCGGGTTCACGCGTCTGGTCACCTCTCCGGACAAATCTCAGCTCCGCCATCAGGCTCCTAAGGCAGTTTGGGTTCGGCCAGTCCCGCCACCGTCACCGCGCGCTCGCAGGCGAGCGTGGTGTCGGTGAAGTTCGTGTTGCTCACGTCGATCTGGACGCTCGCCTTTTCCCCCATGCCGAGCAGGACCGCGCAGGTCCCGTCGGCGGCCTTCTTGTCCGCGACCTTGAGCGCGTCGCGGTCGCCGACCTTGAGCTTGGTGGCGGTCTTGCGCGCGACTTCGAGGTCACGCAGGCCGTTCCGCTCGTCCACGGTGATGGTGACGCCGAAGGTCGCGGGCACCGTCCAGTCGCAGGCGCGGGCCCCGTTGATCTCCTTCGGGACGCCGAGGACGTTCAATCCGGCCGTCGACCGATCCCGCGGGCCGAGCAGAGCACACGGATCCACCCCGCCGCTCGACGCGGTTGAAGGCACCGAGGGTGCGGCCGATGGCGTTCCGCCGCCGTCGTCGGCCGCCGGAATTCGCGCCTCGCCCGCGGCCCCTTGCCCGCAGGCGGACACTGAAAGGACGGCGAGCGCGCCGAAGAGGGCGAGAACGGGGAGGCGGGACGTCGTGGGTTCAGCCACCGACACAGTCCACGCCGGCCGCGGCTTCTTCATCCTGATGAGTGTATTTGGCCAGCGCCTTCGCGATCCGGGTCTTGAGCGCCTCGAGCTCCTTGCCGAAGGCGGTCAGCGCCTCGACGGCGGACCCTTCGGCACCGATTCCGTACTGCGCCATGAACCGGCCGACCTCGTCCGCGTATCCCCCGCCGAGGGGAACCGTGCGGCCGAGCACTTTGGCCTCGCGGACCATCTGGCCGACCACGTCTTGCAGGGCGGAGATCTTCGCGTGGGCATCGGACGCCAGCTCCGGCGCGACCGCGAACCCGCTCAGGTCGAACCGCGGGTTGGCGGTACTCACCTCGCTCATATGCGATTACGCCTCTCCGTAGTCGAGCGACCTCGCAACGGAGCATACGACAAAACACCGCGTCAGCGGGAGCACCTGAAAACGCCCTCACCTCACCCGATCGAGGTAAAGTCTCTGGTTGCACAGAGTCATCGGTCGGGGTTGGCGGGGTTCCCCCCACGAGTTCGCCCGAGTTTGACACACTTCGTGGGAGGCTGACCGCTGCTCGGGGGACTACTTCGAGTACCAAAAGCTGGCCTTCAGCAGACCCAGCGGACATCCAGCCACGCGGCATCAGGAGGTCGAGTGACGTCGAGAATCCAGTCTGCGACGCCCGGCGAACAACAGGGCGAGCAGACAACCGGGCAAGCGCCGTACCCCACGGCCGCGGGCTCGGTGAGCGGCCGGCAGAACGGCCGCGCGAGCAGAGCGTCGCTCGACGAACTGCACGAGACGGCGCGGCGGATCGCCGCCAACGTGGAGCGGGTACTGGTCGGCAAACCCGACGTCATCCGCATCGCGATCGTCACCCTGCTCGCCGAAGGGCACCTCCTCGTCGAGGACGTCCCCGGGGTCGGCAAGACCTCGCTGGCGAAGGCGCTGGCCCGCTCGATCGACTGCACCGTGAGCCGGATCCAGTTCACCCCCGACCTGTTGCCCAGCGACGTCACCGGGGTGTCCATCTACAACCGGCAGAGCGGCGGGTTCGAATTCCGTCCCGGCCCGGTGTTCGCGAACATCGTGGTCGGCGACGAGATCAACCGCGCCTCGCCGAAGACGCAGTCGGCGCTGCTCGAATGCATGGAAGAGCATCAGGTCACCGTCGACACCTCGACGTACCACCTCGAAGAGCCGTTCATGGTGATCGCCACCCAGAACCCGATCGAGATGGAGGGCACGTACGCGCTGCCCGAGGCTCAACGGGACCGGTTCACCGCGCGCGTGTCCATCGGCTACCCCGATCAGCAGGCCGAACTGGCCATGGTCGAGGAGCACGCCGGGCACAACCCGCTGGCCGATCTGGAACCGGTCTCCGATCGCGACACCGTGCGGCGGCTGATCGAGACGGTCCGCTCGGTACATATGTCGCAGGAGGTCCGCCGGTACGCCGTCGAACTGGTGTCCGCGACCCGGCAGGTACCGGAAATCCGCCTCGGCGCCTCTCCTCGCGCCACCCTGCAGCTGGTCCGCGCCGCCCGTGCGCAGGCCGCGCTTTCGGGTCGCGAGTTCGTCGTCCCGGACGACCTGCACACGGTCGCGGTCCCGGTGCTGGCGCACCGGCTGGTGCTCACCACCGAGGCGCACGCCGCTCGCCGCTCGGCCACCGACGTGGTTCGCGCGATCCTGCACCGCGTTCCCGTCCCGCAGGGCTCTTCTGGCACGAACAACCGCTGACAAGGAAACCGGCTCCATCCATGCCCCCGCCACCGCCCTCAGAGGACGAGCTTCGCTCGACTGGATGGTTCTAATGCGTGCTCTGTCCGGCCTGACCACACGCGGCCGCTGCCTCCTCGCCGCCGGCGTCGCCGCGGCGGTGTGCTCGTTCGTGCTCAACGAACGGGACCTGCTGCGAGTCGCGGTGTTCGTCGTCGCCCTGCCGCTGCTGGTCGCCTACTTCATCTCGGCGACCCGGCTGCGGTTGGGCGCGGCGCGCGCGCTGCTCCCGGACCGGGTCTCGGTCGGCTCGCCCGGTGAGGTCCAGCTCGAACTCTGGCGTAACGGCAGGCTGCCCGCCGGCGAGGTGCTGCTCGAAGACGGCGTGCCGTACGCGCTGGGTTCGCGGCCGCGGTTCGTCGTCGAACGGCTCCCCCACGACCGGCGGGTCGCGCTGCGGTATCCGCTGCAGCCGGTGCTGCGCGGGATCCAGCAGGTCGGCCCGCTGCGGGCGACGATCACCGACCCGTTCGGGCTGTGCGAGTTCGAACGGGAGCTGATCGGGCATTCGCGGCTGGTCGTCGTGCCGAAGGTGGTCGGGCTGTGGGGCCTGCCCAGCGGTGCCGGGATCGGCGCCGGCGACGACGGCAGCATCCGCCTGCACGCCGGACAGGGCGAAGCGGATGTGATCGTCCGGCAGTACCGCCAGGGCGACGACCTGCGCAAGGTCCACTGGCGCTCGACCGCCCGCCGCGACGAGATCATGGTCCGCGTCGAAGAGCGGCCGTGGCGCGGCGGCACCACGGTGCTGCTGGACCACCGCGCGGCCGCCCACCACGGCACCGGCCCCGCCGCGAGCCTGGAATGGGCCGTCTCGTTCGCCGCTTCCGTCTCGCTGCACCTGCGCCGCTCGGGCCACCGCGTCCGGCTGGTCACCGAACACGGCCAAACCCTCACCGACACTCCCGGCGAAGGCGGCGAGCACTACGACAACGTCGTTCTCGACGTCCTCGCCGCACTCCAGCCCGCGCATCAGCGCGACATCACCCTCGGCGGAGACCCGGCCGGAGGACAGGAACTCATCGCCGTGCTCGGCACCGTGAGCAACGAATCCGTGCATGAGCTGTCCCGGTACCGCCCGCGTGGGATCCGGAGCCTCGCCGTGCTGCTCGACACCCCCGGCTGGTCATCGGGCGTCAACAAACCCGAGAACCGCGCCACCGCCACCGAAGAGTCGGTGGCGCTGCTGCGCGCGGCGGGCTGGGGCGTCGTGGTCGTCGGCCCCGGATCGCCGATGCAGCAGGTCTGGGCCGAGCTGTGCCAGACGGCCGCCCGCCGCGGCACGCTGATCGGAGGCGGCCTGTGACCGCGACCGCACCACCCCTCCCGCACACCCCGAAACCACGGCCCACCGCACCCGCCCCGGTCTGGACGAGCAGTGTGCTCGCGCCGGTCGCCGCCGGACTCGCCACGCTGTTCGCCTCGACCTCGCTCACCGGCGTCGTCTCCGGCTGGGCGTGGTTCGGCTACCTGCTGGTCGCGGTCGTGCTGATCGCCTCCACCGGGCTCGCCCTGCGCTCGCTGCGCGCGCCGACCATCGTCGTCGGCCTGGCGCAGCTGCTGGTCCTGCTGTTCCTGATCACCGGCGCGTTCACCACCAGCGGGATACTGAAGATCATCCCCGGCCCGGACGCGCTCGAAGAACTGCGTGGCGTCCTCGCCGCGGCGGCCGAGCAGATCCGCGTCGGGCTGCCGCCGATCGAGGGCACGCCGCCGATCCTGTGCCTGGTGACGATCGCGATCGGCCTGGTCGCGGTCCTCGTCGACACACTGGCCGTGGCCGCCGCCGCGCCCGCCGCGACCGGCCTGGTCCTGCTGTGTGTGTACGCCGTGCCCGCCGCGCTGGCCGAAGACATGCTGCCGTGGTGGACGTTCCTGCTCGGCGCGGGCGCGTTCGCCGCACTGCTCGCCGTCGACGGCAACCACCGGCATCGCCGCTGGCGCAACCGGGACGCGCCGGGACTCGGCAACTCGGCGAGCACGCTGTCCGCGCCGGTCGGCGTGGTGAGCGCGGCGATCGTGCTGGGCCTGGTCATCGGCACGGCGGTCACCGGTATCGGCACGGTCGGCAAACTCCCCGGCGCTGACGGCTCCGGCCGCGGTGGCGCCGGCGGGTTCGGCGTCGAGCCGTTCACGCAGCTGCGTGGCCTGCTCGACCAGGGCGAGAACGTGGAACTGTTCAAGGTCTTCGGGATGGGCGCGGACAAGCGGATGCTGCGCGCGTTCACTCTCGATACCTACACGCCGAACAAGGGCTGGGGGCTGGCGCAGAACGGCCGTGCCCAGCAGGGCGTGCAGGCCAACAAGGGCCTCCCGCTCGCTCCCGGCGACGACGGCGCCGGAGCCGCGCGCGAGATCCGGATCGAGCCGACGAACTGGGTCGACAACTGGCTGCCGGTCTACGGCGCGCCGCGGACGCTCAACGGGCTCGCCGACAACTGGCTGTACGACCCCGTCGGCGGCGCGGTGTTCACCACCACCAAGCAGAACGCGCCCGCCTACGTCGAAACCGCGTCGCTCCTGGAACCTTCGAAGGACCAGCTCCGGCTCGACGACCCTCAGCTGGCCGACGTGCCGCCGCAGTTCCTCCAGGCCGACCGCGTCGACCCGCGGGTGGCCGCGAAGGCCCAGCAGCTGACGCAGAACGAGACCAACAACTTCGACAAGGCACAGGCGATCTGGTCGTTCTTCACCGCGCAGAACGGTTTCGTCTACGACACGAAGACCGCCGACGCCACCGACTCCGACGCGCTCGCCGACTTCATCCTCAACGGCAAACGCGGGTTCTGCGAACAGTTCGCGTCCGCGATGGCCGTGATGCTGCGGTCGGCGGGCATCCCGTCGCGGGTCGCCATCGGCTTCACCTCGGGCACGCCCAAGGGCGATCACAACTCGATCAGCTCCGAGGACGCGCACGCCTGGGTCGAGGTCTACTTCGGCACCAAGGGCTGGGTGAGCTTCGACCCGACCCCGCTGGTCGACGGCCGCGCGGTCGTCCCGCCGTATCTGCAGAACGACACCAGCGCCTCCAAGACCAACGACACCCAGGAAGTGCCGACCGCGGCGGCGTCGAGCGCCCCCGCGACCGGCACCCCGCGGGACCCGGGCGCGGACACCGGCGCGGACGGCACCGGGGACCAGCAGGAGGAAGAGCCGCTGTGGCCCGCCATCCTCGCCGGTCTCCTCGCCGGTCTGGCCGCGGCGGTGACCGTGATCGTGATAGTGCGTACGCGGTTGAGATACCGGGAACTGATGCGCACGGCTCGCGGCCCGGACGAACCAGAGCCGGTCCGTGACGGCGCCGCGGACGGGTTCCTGGACAGACCGGAGGTCGCGAACTGGCTACCGCTGATCGCGATCGGGCTGTGGGTGGCGGCGTTCGCGTTCCTGGCGGCGTGGGTTTCATGGTGGTTCGCGCTGGCGCTGGTCGTCGTGCTCGGCGGCCTGGGTACCCCGACGACGATCCGGGAGATCAAGCGGCGGCTGCGGCTGCAGAAGATCTCGTCCCACTCCCCCACCGCGGCCGACGCGGCCTGGCGCGAACTGATGGACGAATGCGCGGACCGCGGCCTGCCGCTCTCCGACGGCGACACGGTGCGGGTGGCAGGCCGGAAGGTCGTCGAGAAGCACCGTCTGGACGAGGAGGGCCGCTCCGGCCTGCGGACGGTCATCGGCGTCGTGGAGCGGTCCTGGTACTCGGACGAACCGGCGAGCGACCAGACACTGGGCCCGGCGTTCGACGAGGTCCGCAAGAGCCTGCGGCGGAACGCACCCATGTCGTGGAAGGGCAGGCTGTTCCCGCGGTCGCTGCGGCGGCGGGAGAAGTAGCGCTTTCGGCCCGGACCTGGGGGAGCACCGGCGGTGTGGGTCTCGTGAGTGTTTTGGGTCGTTAGAACGACCC
>NZ_JBFBBY010000196.1:0-12574 GCF_040682875.1 Amycolatopsis sp. NPDC051071
GCGTTCGCTGGGCGGGGCCGCGCGTACCCATCGCGTACCGCGAAAGGCGCCTAGGGTGGCTACGTGCAGGTCAGAGCAGGTTTCGGTTGCGAAAGGGTCTTTCAAGACGAAAAACGTCTTGAAAGACCCTTTCATGACACCCAAGGGCACCCAAGGCCAGGCGAAGGACCGAAAGGGCAGGCGAAGGACCGAGGACCCAAGGACCAAGGACCAAGGACCAAGGACCCGAGAAACCTCAGGAAGCGGGAGTCTCGATCAACGGCCCGGTCACCCCGGCCTGCTCGTGCGTCGCCATCTCCGCGAGCACCCGAGTAGCCATGAACACCAGCGGCAGCGCCACGACCGCGCCCGTCCCTTCACCCAGCCGGACGTCCAGGTCCAGGATCGGGTCCAGGTCGAGGTGCTCCAGCGCCAGCGCGTGCGCGGGTTCGCCGCCGCGCTGGCCGGCGGTCCACCACTGCCGCGCGCCGGGGACGAGTTCCTCGGCGACCAGCGCGGCCGCGGCGGCGACCAGGCCGTCGAGGATCACGGGCGTCTTTCGGACTGAGGCTTGCGCGAGGAACCCGGTCATCGCGGCGATGTCGGCGCCGGCGGCGGTGCGCAGGAGTGCGACCGGATCGGCCAGCACCGTCCTGGCCCGGCGGAGCGCGTCCCGGACCGCGGCGGCCTTGCGCATCCACGCGTTGTCGTCGATGCCGGAACCGCGGCCGACGACGGCCACCGGTTCACTGCCGGTCAGCGCCGCGACCAGAACCGAGGCCGGGGTGCTGTTGCCGATCCCGAGGTCGCCCGCGATGAGCAGATCGGCCCCGCCGTCGACCTCGGCGTCGGCGATCGCCCGGCCCGCGCGGATGGCGGCGCGTGCCTCGTCGTCGGTCAGCGCGTCTTCGACGTCGATCGAACCGGAGCCGCGCCGCACTTTGTACTCGCCGATCGACCGCGTCGCGGGGGCGTCGCTGTCCACGGCCATGTCGACGACCCGGACACTGGCGCCCGCGGAGGCCGCCAGCACGTTGATGGCCGCGCCGCCGGTCAGCATGCTGCCGACGAGCTGCGCGGTGACCTCGCTCGGATAGGCCGAGACGCCCTTCGCGGCGATGCCGTGGTCCCCGGCGAACACCACGACGCGGGGCCGGGTGAACGGGCGCGGCGGTGACTGGCCCTGGCAGGCCGCGACCCACACGCCCAGTTCTTCGAGCCTGCCCAGCGACCCGGCGGGTTTGATCAGTTTCGAGTGCAGGGCGATCGCCGCCGAGCGTGCGTGTTCATCAGGCTGCTCGACTTCGGCGAACTCGAGGATTTCGTCTTCCAACGCCTTGCCCTTCGGATCGCTTCGGTGGCCGCGCCCAACCTACCGACTCGGCTGTGCCAGAGTTGCCTGTGGCTCAGACGAAGGCGGCCGGAGTGGTGCTCGCGAGCGGTGCGGGCACCCGGGTCGGCGCCAAGCTCAACAAGGTCTACCTGCCGGTGGCGGGCAAACGCGTGGTCGCGTGGTCGCTCGACGCCTTCGCCCGCGTACCCGGCATTGACGTGCTCGTGCTGGTCATCCGGCCGCAGGACACGGAACTCGCGCGGGAAGTACTCGACTCGCATTCGGGTGATGTCGAACTCGTGCACGGCGGAGCGACACGTCAAGGCTCGGAACTGAATGCCTTGCGCCACTTGGCTTCCCGGATCGAGAGCGGTGAGATCGACGCGGTGCTGCTGCACGACGCGGCCCGTCCGCTCGTCACGCCGGAACTGATCGCGGACGTCCTCGCCGACACCCGGAAGTACGGGGGAGCGGTACCCGGTGTCGCCGCCGATGACATCGTCCGCGTGGACGGCGATACCGTTTCCGGGGCGCTGCCCGGCGCGATCCGGGTGCAAACGCCGCAAGGTTTCCGCGCGGACCCGTTGCTGGAGGCGTACGAAACGGCCGAACGCGAGGGATTCGTCGGCACGGACACGTCTTCGTGCATGGAAAGGTTCTCCGCGCTGCCGGTGCGGTGGGTTCCGGGCAGCGCGGAGAACCTCAAGATCACCTACCCGCACGACCTCGTTGTCGCCGAGCAGGTGATCGGCCGAGGTTAGGGATCTCCCTGGTCGGCCTTCTTGGCTCCGTTGGCGGGCAGGATGGTGACCTGCTGACGCGTGTCCATCGGGATCGCGCAGTCCGGATGTGGTTGCAGCAACTGAATCGGTGCGGCGACGTCACCGGGGGGCGGGATGCTGAGCACCGCCCGCAGTGTCCAGTCGGCGGTCGAGTGGTACTGCCAGGAGACGAGCGCGGGCTGGAAGACGTCCGTCTCGGGAAGTGTGGTGACCCGGAAGGCGCTCGCCCGTTCCTCGCCGCGCAGGATGATGACATCGGCGCAGATCTCCCACTGGAACACCGCGGCGCAGACTTCGGGTTCCTCCCGTGGGCCGAAGATGTAGACGACCCACCGGCGTCTTCGAAGCTCCTCGAGCAGTTGGTCGATGCTCAGATGGTTCATCGAGACCCCCAACGGGTTTGGGAACTCTGCGGAGAGTAACAGGTGTACTAGAGCACCGTCCAGAATCTGTACTAGTACGTAATAATGGGGTGTGAGCAGGATCCTTGGTGCTCGCCCATTGGTGTGCTAGAACGCTTGTGCGCACCGCGCGACCTTGTGAGGAGTCACCTTGCCCGCCGTCGACCGACCTGAACCGCCGTATCTCCAGATCGCCGGAAGCATTCGCGACGACATCGTTTCGGGCAGGCTCAAGGAAGGCGACACGGTCCCGTCCGCGCGTGAGATCGCCAGAAACTGGAACGTCGCCATGGCGACGGCGATGAAGGTGCTCTCGACGCTCCGGGCCGAAGGTCTGGTCCGTGCGATCCCCGGCATCGGGACAGTGGTGCAGACCAGAGCGCTGCACCGCTCCGCGCACGATCGGACGATCTCGATCGCGCGGACCGGAAAGGTCTATCCGCCGGGCCACTACGCGAAAATCCGGGAAGCCGGGCTCGTTCCGGCGCCGGACCGAGTGGCGGGCGCGCTCGGGATGGACGAGGGTGCTCCGGTGATTCGGCGGCGGAGGACGACTTACGCGGGTGAGGGACGGCCGGTATCGACGTCGGTCTCCTGGTTCGACGGTGCGGTGGCGGCCAAGGCGCCGTTGCTGTTCGAGGTCGTGCGGATCGTCGAAGGCACGGTCAAATACGTCGCGGACAGGACCGGCCGCGTCCTGACGTCGACTCGTTCTCAGCACGCCGCGGGGCTGGCGGGTGCCGAGGACGCGGCGGAACTCGGCGTGGCCGAGGGTTCGGCGATCCTGTTGAGCCGCAACAGGTTTCTCTCCGCGGAGGGCGACGTACTCGAGTACGGCGAATCCGTGGCGTTGCCGGATCAATGGATTTTCTACGAATACAACATCGAGGACGGGGCATGAAGCACATTCACGCGGGTAAGGTCAGGGACCTCTACGAAATCGACGGCGACATCCTGCTCGTCGCCTCGGATCGCGTTTCGGTCTATGACGTCTCGCTGCCGACCCCGATCCCGGACAAGGGTTCGCTGCTGAACCAGCTTTCCGCCTGGTGGTTCGAAAAGCTGGCCGACGTGGTGCCGAACCACGTCCTCTCCACGACCGACGTCCCGGCCGAATTCGCCGGCCGCGCCATGCGCTGCAAACCGCTGAAAATGATCCAGGTCGAATGCATCGCGCGCGGTTATCTCACCGGTCTCGGAATGCGTGAATACCAGCGTGACGGCAAGGTTTCCGGTGTCGAACTGCCTGCCGGTCTCATCGAGGCGGACAAGCTCCCCGAGCCGATCTTCACGCCGACCACGAAGCTCTCCGACACCGGACACGACGAGTTCATGACCTTCGCCGACGTCGTGAACGAAATCGGGCAGGAGACCGCGGATCGCCTTCGCGATCTGACGCTGGAGGTCTACACCAAGGGTGCCGAGCACGCGGCGAAGAACGGCATCATCATCGCCGACACCAAGATCGAATTCGGTTTCGACGCCGACGGGGTGCTGACGCTCGGGGACGAGGTCCTCACTTCGGACTCCTCGCGCTTCTGGCCCGCCGACGACTACGAGCCGGGCCGGACGCAGCACGCGTTCGACAAGCAGTTCGTCCGCGACTGGTCCGCGAGCACCGGCTGGGACAAGACGCCACCCGGCCCCGCCGTCCCCGACGAGATCGTCGAGGCGACCCGCGAGCGCTACACCGAGGTCTACGAGAGGATCACCGGGAACACCTGGGTTCCCGGCGGTGGCCGTGCCTGACCCGCAGGTTTACGACCCGTACCGGCTGATCGACGACGTCGAGGGCCTGCTGATCCAGCGGGGCCACCGGCCGGAGCGGCTCGACGGCCGGACGGGCGACCGCGTGGCCGGGGCGAGCAGGTTACTGCGGGGGCTGGGGATCGAGCCACTGCGCGCCCCCGGTGACGCCCTCGACCTCGACGGTCAGATCGCGTACCAGTCCCGGGTACACGGCGACTGAAGCAAGTAGTCGACTAAACGCGGGAAAAGCGTCCGCGTTTAGTCGACTACTTGCGGGGAAATCAGGGGCTGCGGGTGAGGGTGGGGTCGGTCTCGACAACACCGTCGAGCGCCTCGTCGATCGCGGCGAGCAGATCCGCGTCCAGCTTCACGCCGGCCGCCTTCACGTTCTCGTGCACCTGCTCCGGCCGCGAAGCGCCGATGATCGCCGAAGCGACGTTCGGGTTCTGCAGCACCCACGCCACCGACAGCTGGGCCAGCGACAGGCCCGCCTTGTCCGCGATCGGCCGCAGCCGCTGGACGCGTTCGAGGACGTCGTCGTTGAGGAAGCGGGCGACCATGTTGGCGCCGCCCTTCTCGTCCGTCGCGCGGGAGCCCTCGGGCAGCGGCTGACCGGGCTGGTACTTGCCGGTGAGCACGCCCTGCGCGATCGGCGACCAGACGATCTGGCTGAGGCCCTCACGTTCGGACGCCGGGACGACCTGCGCCTCGATGACCCGCCACAGCGCGTTGTACTGCGGCTGGTTCGAGACGAGCGGCACCTTCAGCTCACGTGCGATCGCGGCGCCCTGGGTGATCTGATCGGCGGTCCACTCCGAGACACCGACGTAGAGCACCTTGCCCTGGCGGACGAGGTCGGCGAAGGCGAGGAACGTCTCTTCGAGCGGGACTGTCCGGTCGAAGCGGTGCGCCTGATAGAGGTCGACGTAGTCGGTGCCGAGCCGCTTCAGCGAAGCGTTCGCCGACTCCATGATGTGCTTGCGGCCGAGTCCCTGGTCGTTGGGACCCTTGGGGCCGGTCGGCCAGTAGACCTTGGTGAAGATCTCCAGGCTTTCGCGGCGCAGGCCCTTGAGCCCGCGGCCGAGTACCGATTCGGCGGCCGTGTTCGCGTAGACGTCCGCGGTGTCGAAGGTGGTGATGCCCGCGTCGAGCGCGGCCTTGATACAGGCTTGTGCCTGGTCCTCTTCCACCTGGGACCCGTGGGTGAGCCAGTTGCCGTACGAGATCTCACTGACATTGAGGCCGCTGCGGCCTAGGCGTCGAAACTCCATGGTTCCGACTCTACCCCAGGCCGTTAGGCACGCTAACGACCTGGGTTTCGCCTGTTCAGACCTTGTCGCCGGCTTTGACCCGCGGCTTCGGGACACGCAGCTTGCGGATCTGGCTCGCGCGGATGAAGGAGTACCAGCCGACCGAGGTGCCCTTGACCACTTCGTTCGGGAACTTCAGCCGGACCATCTTCGCGATCCGCCGCCCGCTGAGCACGCCCTCGACGATCATACCGAGCAGCATCACGGTGCACAGCAGCGTCGCGTAGCGCTGCACGTCCGGGTACGGCACCAGCAACGCGACGAACACCAGGATCGCGAGTGGCATGAAGAGACCGAGCAGGTTGCGCCGCGAGTCGACCAGATCGCGGATATACGCCTTGACCGGACCGCGGTCGCGGGGGAGCAGGTACTTGTCGTCGCCCGCCATCATCTTCTCGCGGCGTTCCTTGGCGGCGTTGCGCTGCTTGGCCTTGTACTCCGGATCGGACTTCGCGGACTTGCGGAGTTCCTTGTTGCGCTTCATCGCCTCCCGCATGGTGGTCGGCGGGGGTGCCACCGGACCACGGCGCTTGGCCTCGGCCTCACGCCGCTTGGGCGTGGCCTTGCCCTTTCCGGGCGTATACGCCTTGGCCTGGACCTCGACGGCCTCGTTGTCGAGTGTCTCGGTGTCGGTCGTTGCGGTGTCTGTGGTGCTACGGCGCAGGAACCTCACGTCACCAGGGTAGTCGCGGCCGTCACGGTGCCACGCACCAGGCCGAGCGATATGTCACCATGGAGGGGAACAGATCGGGACTCCGACGTGTTGGACCATGTGCAAGACGAGTACCCGCAGCGAGTTCGACCAGAGGGAGAACCATGACGACCGCTGAGCAGGCAGGCGCAGCTCAGGCCGAAACCGCCGAGGAGACCCACGGCGTCACGTTGACCGACTCCGCGGCCTCCAAGGCGAAGGCCCTGCTCGAACAGGAGGGCCGTGACGACATGCACCTGCGCATCGCCGTCCAGCCCGGCGGGTGCGCGGGTCTGCGTTACCAGCTGTTCTTCGACGAGCGCACGCTCGACGGCGACCTGTTCCGGGACTTCGACGGGCTCCGCGTCGCCGTCGACCGGATGAGCGCGCCGTACGTGTCCACCGCCGTGATCGACTTCGTCGACTCGATCGAGAAGCAGGGCTTCACGATCGACAACCCCAACGCGACGGGGAGCTGCGCCTGCGGCGACAGCTTCCACTGACGCGTATCGACATGAAGAAGGGCCGCGAACCTCATCCAGGTCGCGGCCCTTCTTCATGCCCGGAACGCCGATCAGACGTAGGCGTCCAGATCGGCGACCTGGGCGAGACACCGTTCGTCCACGGTCCACGGCGGAGCGATCTGCCGGGGCAGTGGCAGGTTCTCGGCCTGGAGGGACGACGGGATGCCGGCGCAGTCGGCGATGAGTTCGCCGATCGATTCCGGTTCTAGGTGATACGCGGAGGAGGTCACGAACGACAAGTTAATGACTTGCGTTCGAGTGGGACACCACTACCAACCGGTAGTGTTCATGGCCGTGCCTGAAGCAACCCGTATGGGGCATGACCTGCGGGTAACTTAGCCGTCCTCGTTTCGGCGAGGCCGACCGATCAAGGAGAACCGGTGGCAGACAGCGCCAGGATCGCAGTATCCGGCAGTATCGCAACCGATCACCTCATGCACTTCCCCGGCAGGTTCGCCGAGCAGCTCGTCGCCGAGCAGCTGCACCGCGTTTCCCTGAGCTTCCTCGCCGACGACCTCGTCGTCCGGCGGGGCGGGATCGGCGCGAACATCGCCTTCGGCCTCGGCGTACTCGGCAAGAGCCCGATCCTGGTCGGCGCGGTGGGCTCCGACTTCGCCGACTACCGCTCGTGGCTGGAGCGGCACGGCGTCGACACCGTTGGGGTGCTGGTGTCCGAGGTCGCGCACACCGCGCGCTTCGTCTGCACCACCGACGAGGACCTCTGCCAGATCGCCACCTTCTACGCCGGCGCGATGTCCGAATCCCGCAACATCGAACTGGCGCCGGTCGCCGCGCACGCCGGCGAGCTGTCGCTGGTACTGATCAGCCCGGACGACCCCGAAGGCATGGTCCGGCACGCCGAGGAGTGCCGCCAGCGCGGCTACATCTTCGCCGTCGACCCTTCGCAGCAGCTGGCCCGGATGGACGGCGAGCAGGTGCGTGCCTTCGTCGAGGGCGCGAAGTACCTGTTCAGCAACGACTACGAATGGGAACTGCTGCTACAGAAGACCGGCTGGACCGAAGCCGACGTCCTCGACCGCGTCGGCATCCGGATCACGACGCTCGGGGAGAAGGGTGTCGAGATCATCGGCAAGGACGGCCTCTCGCTGCAGATCGGCGCCGTCCCGGAGCGCGGCAAGGTCGACCCGACCGGTGTCGGTGACGGCTTCCGCGCCGGGTTCATCGCCGGTCTCGACGGCGGCCTCAGCCTGGAGCGTTCGGCGCAGCTGGGCTCGCTGATCGCCGTGCTGGTGCTGGAGACCGTCGGTACGCAGGAGTGGACCTTCCAGCGTGAAGACGCCCTGGCGCGGCTCAAGGAGGCCTTCGGCCCGGAGTCCGCCGAGGAGATCGCCGCGATCCTGCCGGCGTGACGCTCGCATAACGCGCGTGAAGGCCCCCTTCCCTCGTTCATCCATGCCCCCGCCGACGCGCTGGCGCGCGGCTGAACTGGACTCGACCGAGTGAAGGGGGCCTTCACGCGCGCCGGGTCAGGAGCCCCGCGAGCTCGGCGGGCCGGGACAGGTGCGGGCAGTGCCCGGCGTCGACCTCGATCGCGGTGACGCCGAGCCGCTCCCGGGCGGCCTCGCGCATCCACTCCGGCTTCAGCGTGCGGTCCCGGGTGGGGACGATCACCGTCGACGGGATCTCGGGAGCGGGTTCCGCGTGGTGCTCGGCGAGGACCGGCGGGCTGAACAGCCGCAGGGTGTCCATGGCCTGGTGTTCGGTCTCGGGATCGCAGTCGTGGAACAGGAACTCCGACGCCTTCTCCTGGTCGGCCGTCGGGTCCACGCCGACCCACTCCGGGGCGAACGCGGCGGGAACCTCGTCACGCAGGCTCCGGCCACCCGCGAAGTCGGGGATGTAGGCGGCGACCCAGACCATGGCCCGCGCGTCGAGCGCTTCGGCGATCGCGGGGAGCAGTACCCCGGCGCCGGAATGCGCCACCACGACCGGCCGCTCGCCGTCGTACTGGTCCCTGGCCTGCTGCGCGTAGCCCTCGACCGGGAGGTCCCGCGGGGTGAGCAGGTCCACCGCGACGGCCCGGTGCCCGGCGGCGGTGAGCAGTTTGACCATCCGGTCCCAGCTCGCCGGGCTCTGCGTCGTGCCGTGCACGAGGACGAAGTCCATCCCCCCATGCTGGCCTTCACCGCGTGCACCGTGAAGGCCAGCATCGAGTGTCGTGACTAGAGCTTCACCGGATAGACGGGTTCCGGCACCTCGGGCTTGATGCGGTGCTCGACGAAGATGCCGTGCCACAGCATGAACACCAGCAGTGCCCACAGCTGGCGGCTGCGGTCGAGCTGCCCGGCCTTGTGCTCCTCCAGCAGGCCGAGGATGGCCTTCTTGTCGAGCAGCTCGTCGGTCCGGGAGTCGTTGATGATGCCCTTGGCCCAGTCGTACATCTCGTTGCGCAGCCACAGCCGGATCGGCACCGGGAAGCCGAGCTTGCGCCGGTTCAGCACATGCGCCGGGATGATCTTCGCCAGCGCCTGGCGCAGCGCGTACTTCGTGGTCCCGTGCGCGAGCTTCTGGTCGAGCGGGATGCTCGCGGCGACCTTGAACACCTCGGCGTCGAGGAACGGCACCCGCAGTTCCAGCGAGTTCGCCATGGTGACCTTGTCGGCCTTGACCAGGATGTCGCCGCGCAGCCAGGTGTAGAGGTCGACGTGCTGCATCCGCGCGACCGGGTCCCAGCCCTCGGAGACCTTGTACCAAGGCGCGGTGACGTCCTTGAAGCCGACGCCTTCCTCGTACGTGCGCAGTACGTGACGCAGCTGGTCGTCGCGGAAGTTGCGCGCGTTGCCGTAGTAGCGGTCCTCCAGCGGCAGCGCGCCGCGGCGCAGCAGGTCCTTGCCGCGGGTGCCCTCGGGGATCTTCGTGGAGACCTTGCCGATGATCTTCCGCATCCCGCCGGGGATCTTCTCGAACGGCGCCAGGGAGATCGGCTCGTTGTAGATCGTGTAGCCGCCGAAGAGCTCATCGGCGCCTTCGCCGGACAGCACGGCCTTGACGTGCTTACGCGCTTCGCGGGCGATGAACCACAGCGGCACGAGCGCCGGGTCGGCCACCGGGTCGTCGAGGTACCAGACGATGAGGGGCAGCGCCTCCATCATCTCGTCCGCCGACACCGTGCGGACCACGTGCTTCACGCCGATCGCGGCGGCCGATTCGGCGGCGACGTCGACCTCGGAGTAGCCCTCGCGTTCGAACCCGGTGGTGAACGCGATGAGGTTCGGGTTGTGCTCCTTCGCCAGCGTCGCGGTCGCGGTGGAGTCGATGCCGCCGGAGAGGAACGCGCCGACCGTGACGTCCGGGTCGGAGATCATATGCTTGCCGACCGAGTCACGCATGACGTCGGCGATGCGCTCGTACAGCGCGTCCGCCTCGGCCTGGCCGTTGACCGGCTTCGCGTTGAACTGAGGGTGGAAGTAACGGGTGAATTCGACGTCCCCGCCGGGGACAACGCGGAACGACGTGCCGGACTCGACGCGGCGGATCCCGGCGTGCAGTGACTCGGGCTCCGGCACGTACTGGAGCACCAGGTAATGCTGCAGGGCCTTGCGGTCCAGCTTCTCCTCGACGCCGAGCACGCTCGAAAGCTCCAGCAGGCTCTTCTTCTCACTCGAGAAGGCGACCTTGCCGGGACCGGCGGAGTAGAACAGCGGTTTGATCCCGAACGGGTCGCGCGCGCCGAAGACGACTTTTTCCTGGGAGTCCCAGATCATGAAGGCGAACATGCCGCGCAGCTTCTTCACCGCGTCGTCGCCGAGGTAGTGGTACGCCGCGACGATCGCCTCGCCGTCACCCTCTGTGGCGAACTTCGCACCATGCTCCGCGGCCAGCTCGTCACGCAGCTCTTGGTAGTTGTAGATCTCGCCGTTGAAGTTCAGCGTGTAGCGCTCCGGCGCCTCCGGCGGACCCCAGATCAGCGGCTGGTGCGAGTGGTCGACGTCGATGAAGGCCAGCCGGTTGAAGCCGTAGACCACCTCGCCGTCGGCCCAGGTGTCGTGCTCGTCGGGGCCGCGGTGCCGCTGGCAGCGCATGGCGCCGTCGACCGCGTCACGGGCGCCGGCCGCGTCGGCTTCGGTCGAGCAGATGAGTCCAAGCAGGCCGCACACGTCTAGTTCACACACCTCTTGTTGGCCGAGCGGGGGAGAAGGGCCCAGTATGCCCGTGCGGGCGTACACCCGGATGTGGTGGGGGATACGCGTGTTGTGGTTACCCCTTGGTCAGCGCGGCACCGTAACTCGGCTAGGCTCCGCCATGTCACGAAGATCGGTCGAGGAGGCTCTGGGTGAAAGGGCAAGGCGCAGTGGGAAATCCAGAGCGCGAGCCAGCTAAGAGGGCTGGTCGCGTAGTCGCACTCGCCGTGCTGGTGATGCTGACCGCGACGGGCTGCTCCGGGGACGAGATCCTCCGCTTCGGCTGGCCTGCCGGGGTGACCCCGCAGTCGCATGACATGCGCACGCTGTGGACGTGGACCGTCATCGCCGCGCTGACCGTCGGTGTCATCGTCTGGGCGCTGATCTTCTGGACCGCGATCTTCCACCGCAAGAAGAAGACCGCCGACGGCGCGGAAGAGGAACTGCCCCGGCAGTTCCAGTACAACATCCCGCTGGAGATCTTCACGGTCGTCGTCCCGACGATCATGGTCTGCGTGCTGTTCTTCTTCACCGCGACCACCGAGAACCGCGTGCTCGCCGAGACGGACAACCCGGACGTCACGGTCGACATCGTCGCGTTCCAGTGGAACTGGGAGTTCAAGTACAAGAGCGACTCCAAGAACCACGACGACCCCGAGATCACCACGGTCGGCAGCTCGTCCGAGATCCCGCTGCTCGTCCTGCCGACGAAGAAGACGATCCAGTACAACCTGCGGTCGGCCGACGTCATCCACTCGTTCTGGGTGCCCGAGTTCAACTTCAAGCGGGACGTCATGCCGGACCCGGAGAAGAACAACCAGGACTTCACCTTCCAGAACTCGATCGACCGGGAAGGTTCGTTCGTCGGCCGCTGCGCCGAACTGTGCGGCACCTACCACTCGGGGATGAACTTCGAGGTCAGGGCGCTGTCGGCGGATAAGTACGCGCAGTACATCCAGCTCCGCGGCGCGGTGAACCCGAAGAGCGGCAAGCCGAACACCGCTTCCGAGGCGCTGACGGCCATGAACTGTGGTGAGCTCTGCTCGCCGCACGCCGTCACCACCACCCCGTTCAACACCGACCGCACCGCGCGGGTCGCGACCAACTGACCCGGCTTGTTCGAGCCCGAAACAGGAGTGAGGCAACGTCCATGAAGGTCGAAGGACGGATTTTCTTCCTCGTCGCGGTCTTCTCCGTCGTCGTGGCGGGTATCTACGCGTACATGACCGGAACGATGACCCGGGACGGCGTCGAGCCGGTCGGTGTGGTGGCCTTGATCCTCACCGGTGGCCTGGCCTTCCTCGCTGGCAGCTACCTGCAGTTCGTGGCGCGGCGCATCGAGCCGCGGCCGGAGGACCGGGAAGACGCGGAGATCAGCGACGGCGCCGGTGAGCTGGGCTTCTTCAGCCCCGGCAGCTACTGGCCGATCGCACTCGCGGCGGCCGCCGCGCTGACCGGTGTCGCGCTCGCGTTCTTCCACATCTGGCTGCTGATCATCGCGCTGGGCCTGGTGATCGTCGCCATCGGCGGACTGGTGTTCGAGTACCACACGGGCCCGAACCACGACTGACGGCTTCTTGGCAGTACATGAAGGCCCCCTTCCTTGCGCTAGGCGCAAGGAAGGGGGCCTTCATCTACGTCGTGTGAGGGGGAGCGGCGGTGG
>NZ_JBFBBY010000197.1:0-12539 GCF_040682875.1 Amycolatopsis sp. NPDC051071
GTGTAAGACATCTCTTGGCGAGAATGATGCGCGGCGAACTTCTCAGTGCGCCACGCGAGCAACGTCGCAGGTGACGTGTAAGTGCTTAAGAGCGGGTTCGTTCTAACGACCCAAAGCACTCACGACTCGAGGAGGTCCCGCAACGCTTCGGTGAACTGCGCCGGATTCCGCTGCGGCGCCAAGTGGGCCCCGGGCACCTCGGTGAACGGCAATCCCAGTTCCAGCGCGAGTACCTTCGCGGGCTGGTAGTGGTAGTGCCCCCGGCTGCCGACGCCCGCGATCGGGAAGATCTCGGTCCGGGCCCTCCGCAGCGCCCGCAGATCGGGAAGGTAGTCGAGGATCTCGGACAGTTCGCGGCCGAACAGCCGCTTCCAGTCCTCCTCGTTCGGCAGCCGGATCGCGCGCAGTTCGGGCAGCGCGGCCCCGGCGATGCCGTCGGTGAATCGCCGGAAAGCGCCCATCAGATCGCCCGCCTGCGCGAGCCGGACCTGCGCGTTGGCCTCGTCGAGCCAGCCGAGCGCGTCCGGGAGCAGCTGGATGGCGGGGGGTTCGTGGGCGACCAGCACGGTCGCGGCGTCCGGGTAGCGGGCGACGAGGTCGAGCCCGATGAGGGCGCCCGCGCTGGTCCCGAACACTCTCGCGGGCTCGCCGCCGACGTGCTGGAGGACGGCGTACGCGTCGTCGGCCTGCTTCGGCACGCTGACCGGTCCGGTGCTGGTATCGGTGCTGCGGAAGTGACCACGCCGGTCGTAGGTGACGACCGTGTGGTCCTCGGCGAGCAGCTTCGTCATCGCCCGGAAGGTGTCCGCCGAGCCGAGCCCGCCGGCGATCAGGAGCAGAAGCGGCCCTTCGCCGGTGCTGCGGACGTACAGCTCACCATCCTCGACCGGACAACGACTCTCCGAGATCATGCCCGAAGTCAAGCACAGCGGGCTCGTCCTTCATGCGCGACCCAGCCGCCGCAGGATGCCGGTGGCGTCGGCCACGATTGTCTCGATCAGTTCGCCGACCGGGGGGAGGTCACCGAGCAGGCCGACGACCTGCCCGGACGCCAGCACTCCGGCGCCGGGGTCGCCATCGACCAGTCCGGCGCGCAGCAGCATCGGCGTGTTCGCGGCCATCAGCACCTGTGACCACGTTCGGTCACCACCGCGTTTCATCCGTACTCCTTCAGTGGCCAGCGAGCGCCACGAGAGCCCGGTGAGCTTGCGGAACTTCGCGGCGTTGCGGACGGCCCTGGCCAGCCCGCTCACCGGACCGGCGGACTCCAGCGCGTCCACCAGGTCCGTCCGGAGGACGCGATGCGGCATCCCGTCCACCTTGCGGGTGACGACGGTGCCGTTGAGGTCACGGGCGAGGTACGCCTGCTTGATCTCGTCCGGAACGGTGCTTTCCCTCGTCAGGAGGAACCGGGTGCCCATTGCGACGCCTGCCGCGCCGTACGCGAGCGCGGCGGCCAGCCCCCGGCCGTCGAAGAACCCGCCGGCGGCGACCACCGGGATGTCGACGGCGTCCAGTACCGAGGGCAGCAACAGGGTCGTCGCGACCCCTCCGGTATGCCCGCCGCCCTCGCCGCCCTGCACGATGACGGCGTCCGCGCCCCAGCCCGCGACCCTCTCCGCGTGCCGGGCCGCGCCGACCGAGGGGACGACGAGCACTCCGTTGTCCTTCAGCCGCGCGATCATGTCCTTCTTCGGCGCCAGCGCGAAGGAGGCGACCCGGACTTCCTCGGCGATAAGCAGTTCGACCCGGCGAGCGGCGTCCTCGGCGTCCGCGCGGAGGTTGACGCCGAACGGCCGCGAAGTGCGGCTCTTGACCTCCTTGATCGCCGCCGCCAGTTCGTCGTAGGTCATCGTGGCGGACGCGAGGATGCCGAGCCCGCCCGCTTCGGCCGTCGCGGACACCAGCCTCGGCCCGGCGACCCAGCCCATCCCGGTCTGCACGATCGGATGCCGGATCCCGGCGAGCTCGGTCAGCGCGGTCTTCACGACGGAACTTCCTTGTCGCGCACCGATTTCGGATCGAGACCGGTCCGGATCAGCAGCAGCTCCGACTCGGTCGGGAGCCGTGACTCCGCGACGTCGTCGGCGATCAGGGGGAACGACGTCGCTTCGAGCACCTCGTCCACGGACACGCCGGGATGCACCGAAACCAGCCGTGGTGAGTGGTCCTCGCCGCCGAAGTCCAGGACGCCGAGGTTGGTGACGACGCGGTGGACATCGTGGTATCGCAGCCCGGCTAGGCGTGCCCTGGCGTAACCGACACCGGACACGACGTCGACGTGGTCGACGAAGATTCGCTTGCTGTGCCGGGGAACCCAGTAGCTGGTGCGGTGGTTCGCCGTATTGCCCGGCCCACCACGCACGCCGAGGAGTTGCTTCTTCGGCTGGGAGTGTTCGCCGATCGCCGAGATGTTCTGGTTGCCCTCTCGGTCGATCTGGTTGGCGCCCATCACGACGTGCCGTTTTCCGCGTGGTACCACGGTGTCGAGGACTTTGCGGAACGGCTGCCAGCCTTCGACGACGGCTTCGGGGGTCATCAGGTAGGCCTCGCCGTCGGACAGCACGATGTCCGGTTCGAAGGTCAGCCGCGCGAGCCTGGCGCCCAGCGAGGGGATGAAACCCATGGGGCTCACCACGATCTCGCCGTCACCGCGGAACAGTTCGGCGCAGGCCACGACGGCGACCTCGGCGCGCGTCGCGTCACTCATGCGGACTCCCCGAATTCGGCGACGGCCTTCTGGTAGTGCGCTTCGTCCCCGGACAGGAACCGGTCCACAAAGCGAGGCCACGCGTCCAGATCCTTGGCCGCCTCGGCGTAGTGGCGCTGGAAACGTTCGTCTCGCCCGTAATCCGGGACGGCCGTGGTGAAATGCGCGCCGTTCGGCGTCTCCGCGACCCCGGTGACGAGCATCCGGCTCAGCAGCAGGCTCTGCACCGGGCCGCCTGCCGAAAGTTCAGCCGTCTCCACGATCTTCTCCGTGGACACGTAACACTGGTCGGCGGCGAGGGCGAACAGCTCGTCGAAATACGGATCCGGTCCGAGATACTGCGCGTTGCCCCGGGCGTCGGCGCGATTGAGGTGGACGAACGCCGCGTCGAGCTTGAGCGCGGGTACGGCCAGCAGTTCTTCGGCGTCGTCATACGGAGACCGGACAGTGCGCAGCGACGGGTTCAGATCCACGACGCCGGAGCCGAGGCCCGCGCGTGTCGGAAGGAACGGAAGTCGTTGCGTGGCAGCGGAAAGCCCGGTGCCGAACACGCCCTCGTCGTACTCGGTGACGGTGATCGAACCGGACTCCCTTGCCCGCGAGAACCACGGGTCGTAGGGAATCGAGTCCAGCGTGACGAAGCCGAACACCAGATGTTTGATCTTGCCTGCCGAAGCCAGCAACCCGACGTCCGGGCCGCCGTAGGAGACCACGGTGAGGTCCTTGACCGGAGAGCGCAAAATCGCACGCACCAGCGCCATGGGCTTGCGCCGCGAACCCCAGCCGCCGATCCCGATCGTCATCCCGTCGGTGAGCCCGGCGGCGATCTCATCCGGCGTCATCCGCTTGTCGGTCATCACTTCCCCTTGCTGTCCAAGAACTCCTGGCGCGCGACGTCGGCAACGCCCGCGAGGTTGAGTTCGAAAGTGAATCCCTGCTCGTAGCGGTAGCTGCGGTGCACGGGCTGGACGTCGATGCCGTTGATGGCCTGCTTCGCCGCACGGATCACTCGGGTGTCCTTCGCCGCGATCTGCCGCGCCACACCGAGCGCGGTCTCGTCGAGTTCGTCCCGCGTGACCACGGCGTAGACCGAACCGTGGTGGTGCAACTGGTCCGCCGTGATCGTCGAAGCCGTGTAATACAACGCCCGCATGAGGTGCTGGGGCACCAGCCGCGCGAGATGGGTCGCCGCGCCGAGTGCGCCCCGATCGACCTCGGGGAGCCCGAACGTGGCGTCTTCGCTCGCGACGACGATGTCCGCGTTGCCGACCAGGCCGACCCCGCCGCCGAGGCAGAAACCCTGGACCGCCGCGATCACCGGGACCGCGCAGTCGTAGACGGCGGAGAACGCCGCCGCGCAGCCCTCGTTCGCGCCGATCAGCGCGCCGTACCCCGGGTCGCGCTGGATCTCCTTGATGTCGACACCGGCGTTGAACCCGCGACCTTCCGCACGCAGCACCACGACATGCGTCGCGGGATCGCGTCCGGCGTCGGTGACGGCGGACGCGAGGGCGAACCACTCCTTCACACTCAGCGCGTTCACCGGGGGCGCGTCGACCGTGACCACGGCGATGCCGGGCTCCGGTGAGTGGGTGGAAACGCTCATCGTGCACCCTTCCCTGCTACCAAACCTAGCACTTGCTTGGTACGTTAGCAGGACGTCCGGTCCGGGTACAGCGACGTGAAGGAGGCCCGGCATGGCACTCGAACTCCGGCTCGACGGCGCCGTGGCGCTGGTGACCGGCGGGGTACGCGGCGTCGGCGCCGGTGTCACCAGGACTTTCCTGCGTGCGGGCGCCGAGGTGATCACCTGCGCCCGCACTGAACCTGAGCGACCGGTCCGCGACGGCGAGAAGGCGTCGACCTTCATTTCCTGCGACGTCCGCGACCCCAAGGAGGTCGACGCGCTCTTCGAGGAGATCCTCCGGCGGCACGGGAGGCTCGACGTCGTGGTCAACAACGCGGGTGGCGCGCCGTTCGCCGACGCGGCCACGGCGTCGCCGCGGTTCCACGAAAAGGTGATCGCGCTGAACCTGCTGGCGCCGCTGACCGTTGCCCGCGCGGCGAACGCGATCATGCAACGCCAGCCCCACGGCGGGGCCATCGTGAACATCAGCAGCGTCAGCGGGACGAGACCGTCGCCGGGGACGGCGTCCTATGGTGCGGCGAAAGCGGGTTTGGACAACCTGACCGCGACGCTGGCCGTGGAGTGGGCGCCGAAAGTACGGGTCAACGCACTCGACGTCGGCATGGTCCGGACCGAGCACACGCATCTGCACTACGGCGACGAGGCCGGGGTCACGGCCGTCGGTGCGACCGTCCCGTTAGGACGGTTGGCCGAGCCGGACGAGATCGGCTCGTGCGCGGTCTTCCTGGCTTCACCACTGGCCTCGTACGTCAGCGGTGCCTGTCTGACGGTCCACGGCGGGGGAGAAGTTCCCGCCTTCCTTGCCGCTTCCAATTCCTCGGTAAAAGAACGAAAGGAGCCGGTGTGAGCGGGATCGCCGACGGCCGGATCGTGGTGGTGACCGGTGCCGGTCGCGGTATCGGGCGGGCGCACGCGCTCGCGTTCGCCGCCGAGGGCGCGCGGGTGGTGGTGAACGACCTCGGCGCCGGACCCGACGGCAGCGGCGGTTCCGCCGGGCCCGCACAGGACGTCGTCGACGAGATCGAGGCGCTCGGCGGCAAAGCGGTCGCGAACACCGACGACATCGCGTCCTGGGACGGGGCCGCGGCCCTGGTGCGGACCGCCGTCGAAACCTTCGGCGGGCTGGACGTCCTGGTCAACAACGCGGGCTTCCTGCGCGACCGGATGCTGGTCAACCTCGGCGAGGACGAATGGGACGCCGTCATCCGCGTCCACCTGAAGGGACATTTCGCGCCGACGCGGCACGCCGCTGAATACTGGCGTGCGGAGGCGAAAGCGGGCCGGACGCGGGCAGCGCGGGTGATCAACACCAGTTCCGGCGCTGGGTTGCTCGGCAGCGTCGGGCAGGGGAACTACGCGGCCGCGAAGTCCGGGATCCTGGGACTCACGCTGGTTTCCGCCACCGAGTTCGCGCGCTACGGCGTCACCGTGAACGCGATCGCCCCGGCCGCCCGTACCCGCATGACGGAAACTGCGTTCGCCGACGACATGGCCGCGCCCGAGGACGGTTTCGACGCCATGGCACCGGAAAACGTGTCGCCGCTCGTGGTGTGGCTGGGCAGCGAGAAGTCGTCCGGGGTGACCGGGCGGGTGTTCGAGGTCGACGGTGGCCGCGTCTCGATCGCGCAGGGCTGGCGGCACGGCACGGTGCGGGACAAGGGATCCCGGTGGGCACCGGCCGAACTCGGCCCCGTCGTGGCCGCCCTTCTGGCCGATGCCCCGGCTCCCGAACCCGTCTACGGCGCTTAGGTCAAGTACATGAAGGCCCCCTTCCTTGCGCCTAGGTACAGGAAGGGGGCCTTCCTGTACTTCCAGCCTCTCAGGCGTCCCGGGCCAGGTCCCGGACCTCGGGAAGTCGCCGGAACCCACCCGATTCATAAGTGGCGACGGCGGCGACATTCGAACTCGGCGTGCCCACGCCCGCGCTAGACGAGCCGAGCTCCTGAAGCGCGGCCGCCGCGGCGGCGGTGATCGCCCGGCCGTAGCCGTGTCCGCGATGGTCCCGGTGTACGCCCATCGGTTCGAGTACGCCTGGCTTCCCCGGACCGGCCGACCACACCGTCACCGTCGCCACGGCGTTGTCGTGGCCGTCGTAGGCGACGAGACACCGGGCGTCGGCGTACGGCACGCCCGAAGCCATCGCCTGCCAGCGCTCTTCCGAGAACTTCGACCTGTCGAACGCCGCTCGCTGGACTGCGGCCCGCACTGCCGCCTGGTCCGGTCCGATCACCTCGATCCGCAGGTCCGGGGCCTTCACCGGCTCAGTGAGGTCGCGGTGCAGCGGTGTCCACGGCTCGTCGACGCGCCAGCCTCGTGCGGGCAGCAAGTCTTGGATCAGCGCGTCCTTCGGTGCCTCGATGGCCACCTTCCCCGGCGGCAGCACTCCGCGCTCCGGCTCGATCACGTCCTCGACCAGTCGCCGCGCCAGTTCCTCGTCCCGCCGAGCGTCCGGAGCGGTCGTCAGGCGCAGCAGATCGGCTCCGTCGAGCAGCCCGACGGCAAGAATCCGGCCGTCCCGGCGCCAGATCCGGATCGCCGCGGCCGTCGCTTCCGCGCCGAACTGCCAGAACCAGCCCAGATCGCCGGGATGCAGCTGCCACGGCGAGCCTTCGCGCTGCCACTCCCGCAGTGCGGCCACGGCCTCGACCAGCCCGTCGACTCCCGGCTTCTCCACGATGATCGCCATACCCGTGATCACACACCACCATGCGTGGCACTCGCATCCGGTTTTCGATGAGGCCAAGATGGAAGCGTGAAGTCACTTCAGCGCCGTCTCTGGGAAGCGGTCGAGCCGCTGCACGCCGTCGTCTACTTCGCTCCGGAAACGGCGGCCGCGGCCAAGGCGGTCGGACTGCCGAGCTGGTGGATGGGCTATTTCGCCGGCCGGGTCGCCCCGCTCGGACCGCTGCCGGAACCGCCGGTGACCGCGATGCTCTTCGGCTTCGCACCGCGGATGGTCGCGCGATCCCTGCCCGACGCCTGGAAATACGCCGAACCGGCGGCTGTGTTGCGGAGCCGGATGGACGCCGTCGAGACGGCGTTGGAGCGGATCCTGCCCGCGGACGCGCCGCTGGACGAACTCGCCGACCTGCTCGAACAAGCTGTCACCGGCTGCGATTACGCGGCAAGGCCACTCGCCGCCGCGTGGTCTTCGGTCGCCCGCCCCGCGAGCGCGGCCGGGAGGGTCTGGCTCGCGGCGACGGTGCTGCGGGAGCATCGCGGGGACGGTCACGTGCTCTCCGCGGTCGCCGCCGGATTGCGCGGCCTCGACACCACGCTGACCCACATCGGCACCGGCGCTGTCACCCGCGAGGTCATCCAGATCAACCGGGGCTGGACCGACGATGACTGGGACGAGAGCGTCGGCCGCCTTCGCGAGCGGGGCGTTCTCGACGGCGAGCTGACGCTCACCGGCCCGGGAATCGTTCTGCGGCAACACATCGAGGCCGAGACCGACCGCCTCGCCGCCGGCCCGCTCGAAGCACTCGGGGAGGACGGCGCCGCCGAAGCCGTGCGGCTCGCCGTCCCGCTGAGCCGCCACGTCTTCGACGCCGGGGCCATCCCGCTGCCGAACCCGATGGGGGCGCCGCGGCCCTGACCGCTCGCCGGTTCACCGCGGAGAAGTCGCATGTGCAGGCGACGGTCCGGCGGGACAGGTCGCCCCGGGTCAGCGACTGTGTGGATTTCGGCGCGTTGGATGAGCTCAGATCCACACGGTTCCGCACGGTAGTCCCTGTCACGACCGGGACCAGCCCGGGGACCAGCCCCGGCGCAGCGCCTAGATCCGCTCGATGATGGTGCCGGTGGAAAGCGCGCCACCGGCGCACATCGTCACGAGAGCGGTACCGCCGTCGCGGCGTTCCAGTTCGTGCAGTGCCGTGGTCAGCAGCCGTGCGCCGGTGCTGCCGACAGGATGCCCGAGCGCGATCGCGCCACCGTTCACGTTGACCTTGTCCTCGTCGGGCTGATGCACCCGTTGCCACGACAACACCACTGAAGCGAAGGCTTCGTTGACCTCGAACAGGTCGAGATCGCCGATCGCCATCCCCGCTTTGGCCAGTACCCGTTCGGTCGCCTGCACGGGGCCGTCGAGGTGGTAGTACGGCTCCGCGCCGACCAGTGCCTGAGAGACGATCCGCGCCCGCGGCCTGAGACCGAGTGCCTTGGCCCGGTCCGAGTCCATCAGGAGCAGCGCGGCCGCGCCGTCGGAGATCTGCGACGACGTCCCCGCCGTGTGCACGCCGTCGTCGAGGACGGGCTTGAGCTTGGCGAGGCCTTCGACGGTTGTCTCGCGCAGGCCCTGGTCGCGGGTCACCAGCCGTGTCTCGCCGGTCGGCTTGCCGTCCTCGCCGAGGACGGGTGCCTTCACCGCGACCACCTCGCGGTCGAAGTGCCCGGCCGCCCACGCCGCGGCGGCCTTGGCCTGCGAGGCCGTCCCGAACCGGTCGACGTCCTGGCGGGTGATCCCGCGACGCCGCGCGATCCGCTCGGCCGCGCCGTACTGGTTCGGCATGTCGATCGACCACGATTCCGGCCGTGGTGTCCCGATGCCTTCACCGCGGTTCGCGCCCAGCGGTACCCGGCTCATCGCCTCGACACCGCACGAGACACCGGCGTCGATCGCGCCCGCCGCGATCAGCCCGGCGATCAGATGGGTCGCCTGCTGTGCCGAGCCGCATTGGGCGTCGATGGTGGTCGCGCCGGTCGTCTCGGGGAGCCCGGCGTGCAGCCACGCCGTCCGCGTGACGTTGCCGGCCTGCTCGCCCGCCTGGGTCACGGCGCCGCCGATCGCCTGCTCGACCAGCGCGGGGTCCAGACCCGCGCGTTCGAGCAGGGCGCGCTGTGCCGCGCCGAGGATTTCGGCGGCGTGCAGGCCGGCCAGGTGGCCCCCGCGCTTGCCGACAGGGGTGCGGACCGCCTCGACGATCACCGGACTACCCACGTTCGCCTCCTGGGGAACACTGTTCACTACCGGCAAAACTAGAACACGTTCTTAGTTTGGGCAAGTCGCCCCAGGGTTGACTTGTTTTTGATCACTGGTCGCGGTTACCGCTTCTGGCCATGCCTCCAAGATCCCGACAAGGCGAGTTAACGGGTTTCACTGAAAACTCTTCACTTGGTAAACGCCGTATGCTTCAATCGGCGCTAGAACGTGTTTCATTGGCGAACCGCGTAGGAGGTAGCCCGTGGCCGCTCCGTTGATCCCCGCCGGTTTCGATTTCACCGATCCGGATCTCTATGCAGCCAGATTGCCTCTGGAGGAATTCGCCGAGCTTCGCCGCACGGCACCGGTCTGGTGGAACCCGCAGCCGCACAACACCGCGGGCTTCCGCGATGACGGCTACTGGGTGGTCAGCCGGCTCGAGGACGTCAAGGCGGTGTCGAGGGACAGCGAGCTGTTCTCCTCCCGTGAGAAGACCGCGATCATTCGGTTCGACGAGAACATGACTGACGACAGCCTCGAAGCCAATCGCCTGGTCCTGCTCAACATGGACGCCCCACAGCACACCAAGCTGCGCCGCATCGTCTCGAAGGGCTTCACCCCGAGGTCGATCGCGAGACTCGAAGACACCCTGCGTGACCGCGCGGAGAAGATCGTCAGCGAGGCCAAGAAAAAGGGCTCCGGTGACTTCGTCGTCGACGTCGCCTGCGAACTTCCGTTGCAGGCCATCGCCGAATTGATCGGCATCCCGCAGGAAGACCGCCTCAAACTCTTCGACTGGTCCAACCAGATGGTGTCCTACGACGATCCCGAGTACGAGGTCGAGCCGCTCGCCGCGTCGGCGGAGATCGTCGGCTACGCCTGGAACATGGCCGAAGAGCGCCGCAAATGCCCGATGGACGACATCGTCACGAAGCTGGTCCAGGCCGACGTCGACGGTGAATCGCTGGCGTCGGACGAGTTCGGCTTCTTCGTCATCCTGCTCGCCGTCGCGGGCAACGAGACGACGCGCAACGCGATCACCCACGGTATGAAGGCGTTCCTCGACCACCCGGACCAATGGGAGCTGTACAAGAAGGAACGGCCGAAGACCGCGCCGGACGAGATCGTCCGCTGGGCCACCCCGGTGGTCGCCTTCCAGCGCACCGCGACCCGGGACACCGAACTCGGCGGGCAGCTGATCCGCAAGGGCGACCGGGTCGGGATGTTCTACAGCTCCGCGAACTTCGATCCGGACCATTTCGACGAGCCGGAGAAGTTCGACGTCCTCCGCGAGGACAACCCGCACGTCGGTTTCGGCGGCACGGGTTCGCACTACTGCATTGGTGCCAACCTCGCACGGCTGGAGATCGACCTGATCTTCAACGCCATCGCCGACGTCATGCCGGATATCAGCGAGGTCTCCGCGCCGGACCGGTTGCGGTCGAGCTGGCTCAACGGGATCAAGCACTACCAGGTGCGCTACGCCTGATTCACCGCGAACGTCTTAGGGCACCATGGACCTGCCGCTCGGCGAGCACGTCGTGCGGTACCGGGCCGAACGCCCTGTCGGGACGGCCGAAGCCGAGGTCGTCGCCATGGAAGACCTCATCCGGTACACCCGGCCAAGCCGGTACTGCCCCTAAGGGAACACCTGTCCTATGTGGTCGGTTCCGGTTCCCCGACCGACGACGCCGTCGACACCTACCTCGCCGGGGAAGGGGTCTGCCGCGCCTTCGCGCACGTCTGCATCTCGCTGTCCCGCGTGATCGACATCCCGGCCCGGTTCGCCGCCGTCTACGCGCCGGGACTGTCCCCAATGGACTTCCACGCCGTGTTCGAAGCCGCGATCGACGGCCGCTGGTACGTGTTCGACGCCACCGGCCTGGCGCCGAGGCAGAGCCCGAGCTCAGGTCGCGACCGGACGGGACGCCACCGACACCGCGTTCCTCTCGACCCTCGGCTGTGAGCTGGACTTTCTCGGCAACACCGTGCTGGCGACGGTCGGCCCGTCGCTACCCGAAGACGACGGCTCAGACCTGATCGCGCTCGCTTGATCGCGTGTTGTGCGCGAAGCGTGACTTCGCTGAGGTAGACATGCCCTGTGAGGGAGAAGAAGGCACCGACGAAATGGGCGCGGCTGCGGGCCCGCTACCGCTGGCTCGACCATTTGGCGCGGGCGGTGAACCGCTATGTCGAATACGGCGGTTACCACTACGTCGCGTCTATCACTTACTTCAGCCTGTTCTCACTGGTGCCCATTCTCATGGTCGCGGTGTCGGTGGGGGGCTTCGTGCTGGCCAGCCAGCCGCAGCTGATCGAGTCGATGCTGAACGCGATCACCGGCACGCTGCCCGGCGGTCTCGGTGACAAAGCGGGGGAGCTGCTCACCGGCTTCGTGGAGCAGCGCACCAGCGTCGGTCTCATCGGTCTGATCATCGGCCTGTACTCCGGCTGGAACTGGATGAACGCGCTGCGGGACGCGCTCACCGCGTTATGGGGTCAGAACCGGTCGGATCTTCCGCTGCTGCGCACGATCGCCGCCGACCTCTTGGCGCTGCTCGGCCTCGCGAGCGCGCTGCTGGTCTCCTTCGCCATCACCCTTTCCGGGTCCGCACTCGGCCGGTACCTGCTGGGGCTGGCCGGGGTGGACGACACCGCCTGGGGCCACAACGTGCTTTCGGCGATCTCGATCCCGCTGGCGTTGCTGGCCAACTGGCTCGTGTTCCTGTGGGTGCTCACCCGATTGCCGCGGAAACCGGTCGGGGTCCGCAGCGCGATGCGCGGCGCCGTCGCGCTGGCACTGGGCTTCGAACTGCTGAAGCAGGCCGGTGGGATCTACCTGCGGTTGATCGGCAACTCGCCGACCGGCGTCGCGTTCGGCTCGATCATCGGCCTGATCTTCTTCATCTCACTGGTGGCCAGGATGCTGGTGTTCGTCACCGCGTGGACGGCGACCGCCCGCGACGCGCCGGCGGACCCGATCCGGCCGCCGCCGCCCGTGGTGGTCCGGCCGGTCGTGGCACCCGCCGATCGGCACGGCCTGAAACCGGTGCTGGTCGGTGCGGTGACCGGGGTGGTCGCGACGCTGGCCGCGCAACGCCTCCGGCCCCGGCGCCGCTCCTGACTCCTGCCCCTGCCTCTGACCTCTGCCCCAAGTGTCATGAGGGGTCCCCATCGGACAAATTTCGTCCTATGGGGACCCCTCATGACGCGCGCGGGGGGGCTAAGGTAGGGGGAGAGGCCTTCACGGCAGATCG
>NZ_JBFBBY010000198.1:0-12444 GCF_040682875.1 Amycolatopsis sp. NPDC051071
CCCCCTTCCTTGCGCCTAGCGCAAGGAAGGGGGCCTTCATGTACTTCAGGGGGTGGGCCAGATCGGCCGGATCTCGATGGTCGCGAACCTCGTGACCGGATGCTTCGACACGACCTCGATCGCCTCGTCGAGGTCGACGCACTCGATCAGGTCGTAGCCGAGGATCTGTTCCTTCGTCTCGGCGAACGGCCCGTCCGAGACGAGCAGTTCGCCCTCGCGGTGGCGCACGGTGGTCGCGGTGGCCGTCGACCGGAGCCTGCTCCCGGACAGCCGCACCCCGCGAGCGGTCATCTCGTCGACCCACGCCTGCGTCTTTTCGTCGAGTGGGTCGTCGCAGCCGTCCGCTCCGGGATGCGGGCTTCCGCAGATCAGCAACATGTAGCGCATCAGTCCTCCATCACGAGGGCTTTTCCGGGCCGCAGCGCCGAAAGAGCGATTGCCAGGTCCAGGGCCGCGAAGCAGGCGGCGGCCACGAAGCCCGCACGGAAACCTCCGGTCACTGCCTCGGCCGAGGTCGCGTTACCGGTGACGGCCGCCGACACGGCCGAGGCTACCGAGACGCCGAGCGCGCCGCCCAGCTGGAACGCGGCGGTGGTGATGCCGGACGCGAGTCCGGTGTCCCCGGCGTCGACCCCGCCCAGCGCGGCCATCGGGCCGGCGACGGTGGCCGCGCCAAGGCCGAGTCCGAAGGCGGCCAGTCCCGGCAGCAGGTCTGTCAGGTAGGCGCCGTCCGGTGAGATGCCGGCGAGCGCGAGGCAGCCCGTGCCGAGCAGCACCGTCCCTGCCGCGGCCAGGCCGTGCACGCCGATCTTCGGGATCAGCGCCTGCCCGCCGTACGCACCGACGACCGCCATCACCGGCAGCACGGCGGTCGCGACGCCGAACAGCAGCGGCGAATAGCCGAGTACTTCCTGGGCGTAGCGAGAAATCAGGAACGAGACGGCGAAAGCACCCATCGCGCTCGTCAGCATCACCAGGTTGCCGCCGGTGAGCCTGCGCGACGAGAAGATCCGCAGCGGGATCAGCGGCGCCCCGCGCCGGGACGCGTCGCGGCTCTCCTTGAGCAGGGCGGGTGTGGCCACGAGCAGGATCAACGCCACCGGGATGTTCAGGAAGAACACCCATTCCCAGCCGAAAGCCCGCGTCACCGTGCCGCCGATGAGCAGCGCGGCCGTCGCGCCGAACCCGCCGACGCCCGACCATGCGGCCAGTGCCTTGGTGCGCTCGCCGTCGTCGGTGAACGTCGTCATCACCAGCGAAAGCGCGCTCGGCGCCATCAACGCGGCCGAAACACCCTGTAGGACGCGGGCACCGATCAGGACGTCGTCACTCCACGCGAGTCCGCACAGCAGTGAGGAAAGCAGGAACAACGCGGTGCCTGCCGAGAAGGTCCGGCGGCGGCCGAGCAGATCCGCGGCGCGGCCGCCCGGCAGGAGCAGGAGACCGAAGCTCAGCAGGTACGCGCTGAGCACCCAATGCGTTCCGCCGCCGTCGAAACCGAGAGCCCGTTCGATCGACGGCACCGCGAGCACGACGATCTGCGAGTCCAGGATGACCATGAAGTTGGCCGTGCAGAGCAAGGCCAGCGCTCGCCATCGGCGCGGGTCGGGGTGCATGCGTGCCTCCGTCCTTCGGGGGTGGTTCACCACCCCGACGAACGATCCCGGCGGAAACAGACAAGGCGGGCGGGAAGTTTTCGAGTCCGGTGTCACTCGCCCAGGACCAGCGTGTTCCCGGCGCGAAGGCCGCGCACCCGGCACAATCGGCGGGAAGACGACGGCGAGGAGGATACGGTGGGCATCGGAAAACCCGTGAAGCAGGCGCTGATCCTGATCGCGGGCGGCATTCTCCTGCTGGTCGGCATCGCTTTGCTCGTTCTGCCCGGTCCGGGCCTGCTGCTGGTGCTCGCGGGCCTGCTGGTGCTGGCTTCGGAGTTCCCGGCGGTCGAGAAGTACGTCGATCCCATCCGCGACAGGGCGATGAAGGCGGCCGAAGACAGTGTGTCGTCGCCGCTGCGTATCGCCGGCTCGGTGCTGGCCGGGCTGGGCCTGCTGGCCGCCGGGGTCGTCTGGGGTCTCGTGCCGGGGCTGCCGCTCGCCGGCTGGAGTACCGGTTCGAGCTTGATCCTCTCCGGGCTCATCCTGTTCGCGCTGCTGATCTGGAGCTACAAGCGGGTGCAGGCCAGGAGGGCCGCGAAGGCCGAATAACAGCCGGGTGGTCTGGTACCGTGCGCGCGTGGCTCCCGACTTCCAGCGCGCCCGGCGGCCGGAACAGGTGGAGGCCCGGCGCGCGGCGATCCTCGCGACGGCGCGGGAACTGCTGGCCGAACGGCCGGTCTCCCAGATCAGCCTGCGGGAGCTGAGTGATTGCGTCGGCCTGGCGAAGTCGAACGTACTGCGGTACTTCGACAGCCGTGAGGCGATCTTCCTGGAAGTCCTCGACTCGATCTGGGTCGCGTGGCTCGACGAACTCGAAGGCGAACTAGGCGCGCCTGGCGACCCGAAGCCCGGGTACGAGCGCGAAGTGAGCGTCGCGACCGTCATCGCGAAGTCGCTCTCGCGGCAGCGCCTCCTGTGCGAGCTGATCAGCACGATGGCCGCCGTACTCGAACGCAACATCTCCGTGGAGACCGCCCGGACGTTCAAGACCCGGGCCGCCGAGCGGACCGAACGGCTCGCGAGTGTCGTCCGTGCTCAGGTCTCGTTGGACGCCGACGCGGCCGGGCACATCGCGAAGGCCGTCTTCATCCTTGTGGCGGGGCTCTGGCCCTACGCGAACCCGGGTGAGGCCGTGGCGACGGTCCTCGCCGAACGGGGGGCTCCGGCCGGTCGTGAGATGTTCGTCGACGCGCTGACCGAGGGACTGGCGAACCAGCTGGTCGGCCTGGTCGTCCGTACCAGGCGGAATACGTAAGGACTCGACGCCGAAGCGGAGCGATCCTCAGTGCTTTCGGCGTCTTCTTGAGGTATCCCCGAAAGGGGAGACTTGGCCGCGCCGAGGCGGCAGAATCTTCTTCCCCGCCACAGCGGAGGAAAGGAAGAGCGTGCCCGAAGAACGAATCTGGCTCGACGTTCCTTATGCCGAAAAGGACGACGCCAAGGCGGCGGGAGCGCGGTGGGACCCGGCGGCGAAGCGCTGGTACGCGCCTCGCGTCGGGATGGCGGCGCTGGTCGGCTGGGCGCCCGCCGCGGAGATCCCCGCGGTGCTTCCCGGTGAAGACCGTTCCTTCGGAGCCGGGCTTTTTGTCGATCTCGTGCCCAGCAGCTGCTGGTTCACCAACGTCCGGTCTTGCATCACCCCTCGTGATTGGGAACGCCTGCGGCGGATGCTCACCCGGCGTGCGGGGCAACTCTGCGAAATCTGCGGCCGACCGGAGGCCCGAGCGACCCGCCGGTGGCTCGAAGCGCACGAACGCTGGCACTACGAACCGGCCACCCGCACCCAGTCGTTGCGGCGGCTGATCTGCCTGTGCAGTGACTGTCACCTGAGCACGCATTACGGCTATGCCCAGGTCACCGGCAGGGACGCGGACGCTCTCGCCCATCTGCGTGCCGTGACGGGGATGACGCCGGAGCAGGCCGCGGCGCATATCCGCGACGCGTTCGCCGTCTGGCGGGACCGGTCGAGCCAGGACTGGACCCTCGACCTCGGCCTGCTCACGCGCGCCGGGGTCACGCTCGCCCCGCCTCCTGGACCGTCGAGCAGGCGAAGCGAAGCGGCCCGGCAGCTCCGGCGCCCCGTCTGAGCCCGTTTGCGCAGGTCAGGGCCTCAAGTGATAGCAAAGGTCCCTTGCTCCCTTCCCGCGCGCGCCGAGGCGCCGGCCCCTGCATAAGGTGAGGCGGGGACCACGCACGGACCCCACTGGACAAGGAGCGATCATGAGCCCAGGCGGCACCCTCACCCTCGGCGATCTCACCGTGAGCCGGATGGGATACGGCGCCATGCGGCTGTCCGGCCCCGGCATCTGGGGACCGCCGAGCGACCGCGAAACCGCGATCGCCGTCCTCCGCGAAGCGGTCGAACTGGGTGTCACCCACATCGACACCAGCGACTTCTACGGCCCGCACACGGTCAACGAGCTGATCCGCGAGGCACTGCGTCCGTACCCGGAGAGCCTGCACATCGTCACCAAGGTCGGCGCGAAGCGTACGCCGGACAAAGGCTGGCCTTCGGCGCTTTCGCGTGAGGAACTGACCTCCGCGGTCCACGACAACTTGCGCAACCTCGGCGTCGACGTGCTCGACGTCGTCAACCTGCGGCTCGTCGGCGAGCACGGTGTCTTCCCGATCCCGGTCTCGATCACCGAGCCGTTCGAGGTCCTCGCCGAACTCCAGCAGCAGGGCCTCATCCGGCACCTCGGGCTGAGCCACGTCTCGGCCGAGCAGGTCAAGGAAGCGCGTTCCATCGCGCCGGTCGTCTGCGTGCAGAACGAGTACAACGTCGCGAACCGCGCCCACGACGGCCTGCTCGACGCCCTCGCGACCATCGGCGTCCCGTTCGTGCCGTACTTCCCGCTAGGCGGCTTCACCCCGCTGCAGTCCGGCGTGCTCGACGACTGCGCCCGCCGTGTCGACGCGACGCCGATGCAGGTCGCGCTCGCGTGGCTGCTCCAGCGGTCGCCGAACACACTGCTGATCCCGGGAACGTCGTCGGTGGCGCACCTGCGCGAGAACATCGCCGCCGCGAAGCTCGAACTGCCCGAGGACGTCCTCAAGGACCTCGACGCCCTCGCCTGATCCCGCGTGAAGGCCCCCTTCCTCCATCCATGCCCCCGCCGCCGCCCTCAACGGACGCGCTGGCGCGCGCATGCCTGATTCCATCAGCCGAGGGAAGGGGGCCTTCACGCGCGTTCAGAGGACATCCCGGCGCCGCAGCAGCCAGGCGCCGAGACCGGCGAAGGCCGCCAGGTAGCCGGCCATCACCAGCGTCGCCTGTGAGACGCCGACGAGCTCACCGATTCCCGGCGCGCCGTCCGAAGCACCAAGGGACGCGGCCAGCGAACCGGCGTTGGCGCCGGGCAGGGCCAGCTGGAGCGTGTTCACCCAGTCCAGCAGCGGCGCCGCGACCCCGAACAGCAGGTTCTGGACCACCAGCAGCCACACCAGGCCGAGCCCGATCGGCAGCGCCACCCCGCGCATCGCGATCGCCAGCGCCGCACCCAGCACCGCCCAGGTCATCCCGATGAGCCAACCGGCGCCGATCCCCGTGAGCAGGGCGCCGATCGAGGGCCAGTTCAGCGGCTCGCCTTCGGACGAGGCGATGACGGCGCTCGTGATCGCGCCGGTCGCGAAGCTCGTCAGCACGACGGACAAGGTCGCGACGGCGAGTGCGCACAACTTTCCACTGTAGACGGTCAGCCGCGAAGGGCCCTGCGTCAGCACGGTCTTCCACGTGCCCCACCCGTATTCGGTGCCGACGGCCAGCACCCCGAGCACAAGCAGGATCGCCCCGAGGAACACCGGCAGCCCGCCGATCGAGTTGCCGACCAGGTTCTCCGGCATCGTCGCGGCCAGCCCGCGATCGGTACCCGGCGCCCCGCTCGTCGCGCCAGCCGCCCCCGCGAGCGGCAGGAGGTAGGTGAAGGTCAGGCCGAGTACGACCGCGATCCCCAGCATGAACCAGTTCGCCGGACGCCGGACGAGTTTCGCCAGTTCGGCGGTGCAGCTACCCCACATGACCTGCCACCTCTCCGGTGAGCTCGAAGAAAACCTGTTCCAGATCCCGTTCGCGGAGGTGCAGTTCACGCACCGCGATCCCTTCCGTGACGAGTTCGCGGTTCAGCCACGACACGCGATCCGGCTCGACGATCAGGTCGAGCCCGGTCCCGCTCACCCGCACGTTTTCGTCGCCGATCCAGCGCTTCGCCAGGTCGGCGGCGCGCACGAGCTCGTCGGCCTCGATATGCAGCACCGTGCCACCGCGGAGTTCGGCCACCGTGTTCTCCGCGATCAGCCGCCCGTGCGAGACCACGCCGACGCGGTCGCAGATCTGCTGGACCTCGCCCAGCAGGTGACTCGACAGCAGCACCGTGCAGCCCTCGGCACCCAGCCGCCGGATCAGCACGCGCATGTCGGCCATCCCCGCCGGGTCGAGTCCGTTGGTCGGCTCGTCGAGGATCAGCAGCCGCGGATCCTTCAGCAGCGCCGCCGCCACCCCCAGCCGCTGCTTCATGCCGAGGGAGTACGTCGAGTACCGGTCCTTGCCGCGATCGGCGAGATCGACCATCGCGAGTACCTCGCCGACCCGCAGCGGATCCGTTCCGCTGTACCGGGCCAGCACCTTGAGGTTGTCCGCACCGGACAGATACGGATAGAAGCCGGGAGATTCGATCAGCGCGCCGACGCCGTCGAGGTCGCCGGGCGGCCCGCCGAACAGCCGCACCTCACCCGACGTCGGCCGGACCAGCCCCAGCAGCATCCGCAACGTCGTCGTCTTGCCCGCGCCGTTCGGGCCGAGGAAACCGTAGATTTCGCCCGGCAGCACGGTCAGGTTCATCCGGTCGACGGCGAGGTGCTCGCCGTACCGTTTCGTGAGTTCGTCGGTGTCCACAGGAATGTTCATGGTGACAAAGAATGTCCGCCGCGGCGGCGTGGCACATCCGTTCCGGAGCGGCTTCCCGCGTACGTCATCGGACGTAGCCGATGGCCGGAATCCTGTGACATCTGTCGAAAACACCTGTATCGGGCACCAGGTCGACGATCTTAGGCTCGGCAGCGTGTCGAAAGTACTCCTGATCCTTCATGTGCTCGCCGCCATCATCGCGATCGGTCCCGTCACCGTCGCGGCGAGCATGTTCCCGGCCGCCGCGCGGAAGGCGTTCGCCGAACCGGATTCCGGCCTCCCGGTGTTGCGGACGCTGAACCGGATCTGCCGGCTTTACGCGATCCTCGGTCTCGCGGTGCCGTTTTTCGGACTGGCGACGGCGGGCAGCATGCGGGTCTTCGGCGACGTGTGGATCATCGTGTCGATCGTGCTCACCGCCGCGGCCGCCGGTGTGCTGGCGTTGCTGGTGCTGCCGGGACAGAACGCGATCCTCGCCGCGCTGGACGCCGAGCAGCCGTCGGAACCGGTGTCGGCCGGGCGGGTGGCGATGTACACCGGGATGTTCAATTTGCTGTGGGCGGTGGTGACGGTGCTGATGATCGTGCGCCCGGGGTCGACCACCGGTGCCTGAACACGAGGCGCGCCAAGGGGTCGTGAGTGATATGGAGCGTTCTAACCCTCCATATCACTCACGACCCGCTCACGCCTGCCCTGCTACGCACGCAGCAGCTGATTGAAGAACGACCGGTACTGGCGCAGTGCGATCCGGAGGTCCTCGGTGGCCGGTTCGCCCTGGCTCCACGCGGATTCCAGTTCCTTCTTGTGGTCCGCGAACGTCGCGGCCAGGTTCTGGATCACCACGGCGACCAGTTCGTCGGCCTCCTTGACCGCCCGCTGCGGATCGTCCACAAAGGCCGTCTGGATACCTTGCCAACTCCCGCGGAACCGCTCGACGTCGACGTCTTCGAACAACGCCTGCGCGTCGTCTTCGCCGGATTCACCCTTGGGCGCGGTTTCGGTGGCGGGTTCGGGTTCGGCGGCCACCAGGTCCTCGGTGCTCAGCGTGTGCCCGGAGTCGCCACCGTCGGTGTCGATGCCGTCGGTGTGGGTGCCGTCGTGATCGTCAGCGGTCCGTTCCCCGTCGAGCCGATCGGTCGTCCCCGCGACGCCTTCCGTTGTCCGCGGTTCCGTTCCCTCGGTTCCCAGAGGCCTGTTTTCCATGACTGTCCGCTCCTTCGCCGCCGTCGTCGGTCAACAGATCTTCGAACACTTCGCGGTAATGCTTCATCGCTTCACGCATGTCCTCTGTGGACATTTCGGTTTCCCGCTGGCGCTCCAGCGTTTCGTGCCCCGCGCGGTAGTGCCGCAACGCGTTCGCGTGCCGGACGGACAGATCCGCGAGCTGCTGGTCGTACCCTTCGGTCGGGTAACCGCGCTCGCCCATCAGTGAGACCAGTACCCGGTCCGCCTCGACGACGGCACCCGACGGGCGGTCGACGAACTGTTCCTGGATCAGTGCCCATTCTTGCGCGTAACGGTCCTTTGTGGTCGCCGGCAGCGGGCGAAGGTCGAGGTCGGAATGACGTTTCACTCGCGACGACAGGTCGCGTTCCGCTTCCCGCGGGTTCTCGTGTTCCTTGACGGCCCGGTCGTATTCGGGCCCGAACGTCTCTTGCAATCGCCGCCTGCGCTGCCCCTGGATGACGAACCAGGCGACGCCTCCCACTACCAGGATCGCGGCGATGACGATGATGATGACCAACCACGTGGGCATCGTTATCTCCTCCGGATGTTTGCCGGTCAACCCCCGACAGGCCATGAGTTCCCCGGGCTTTTCGACCGGAAACCCTTGTGCCACAAGTATTTTTCGATCTTAGGCCGGATGGAGCAGCGAATTGATCTTCCTGCGGCCGCCGTTTTTCGCCTCAAAGGGAGGTGAAGCGAGCCCGATTGGGCCATCCGGGCCAGGTCGTGAGGTGCGCTAACGATGCGTCCCTCTTTCGGGTGCCTGAGATGACTCAGTGTAGGTAAAAACTCCCGATCACTGCTCCGTTGTGGCACTATTGCGTCCATTCGCAGGAAGAGGGCCTGCGAGTGGAGGGGGTCCGGAGTCACGGGGCCGCCTGATAAGACAAAAAATGATCATCAGGGGAGGAGATCGTCAAATGTCGACGCCTACGGACGTCAAGGATCCCATCGGTGAGGAAGAGCCGGTCGATCCGGCTGGACCGAAGCCTGACCAGGGAGAACACCAGCACAGCCCGGACTGCGAACACAAGAACGTACGCGTCTGGGATTGCCCAGGCGGCTGCGCCCAGACCCCGCCGCCTATTCCCTGATCGGCGCTTCGCGCTGAGAGGATTGGGCCCGCTACCGGGTTGAAACCGGTGGCGGGCATCTCTCGGCTACGGAGTGTGCTGTCATAGATCAGTGGCGGTAACACAGCTCGATCAAGTCGAGGTCATTCGCAAGGCGCGCGAACTCCAGCGCGCCGGGATCGATGCCGCGTGTTCGGCCCGTCAGCGCGAGGGCATTCTCCTGCTCCGCAGGGGAATGGCGTTGCTCGATTCGATTCATCCAGTGGCCGACGAAGCGCGCAACGATTGGCTGGCCACCCGCATCAGGCTGGCCTCCAGCATCGCCACCGTGGGATCGGAGACCAGCGGTGGCGTCGCGTCCGGTCTCGCCGGATTGGACGACGTCCGGCGCCTGCTCAAATCCGTCGACGACCCGCGGCTCTCGCTGGAGCTGCGAGGCCAGGTCGACCACAACTACGGTCTGCTGCTGATGGCCGTCGGCCGGAACGAGGAGAGCACCGGCTATTTCGCCTCTTCCTTGGAACACAAAGACGCGCTACTCGCCATGGCGAAAGATCCGGTGTCGTTGCTCGACCCCTACTTGGGCACCTTGACCACGCGGGGGCTCGCCTACACCCGGCTGGGGGACATCCGCCGGGCCCGGCAGGATCTCGCCAACGCGGTGTCGCTCGCGGAACGGAACGGCCTGCGGGCTCAGGCGGCGGACGCCCGCCGCCCGCTGGGGACACTGGAACTCCGCGTCGGCAACGTGCCGGCCGCGTTGCGGCTCTACGACGAGAGCGAGCGGATCTACCGGTCGCTGGGTCTGGTCATTCCGCCCTTGCTCAGGTGGGAGCGCGCCGAAGCGCTCTTGACGGCGGGCCTGGCCGAAGAGGCGGGAGTCCACCTCGACGAGATTCTGCCGACGATGCTGGAGCAACGGAGTATCACCAGGGATCTGGGCGGGGTCGAACTGTTCCGGGCGTCCGCGGCGTTGATGAGCGACGATCTGGAGCTGGCGCGGAAGTACGCCGCGTCGGCGAGGCGCCGTACCTTGCGCTGGGGATGCCAGACCTGCGTCGCCAACGCGACCATCATCGGACTCCGCGCCGACGTCCGGGATGCCTTGCGCACCAACGAGATCCCGCCGACGCTGACCGCACGCGCACTGCGTGCCGCGAACGGGATGCCGATGCCGCGCCTTGCCGATCAAGCCGCGCTGGCGCGCATGCTGGCCATCCGGGTGGAGCTGCGGAAGGGAAACCGTAAGCGTGCCAACGAGTTACTGGTGCGGATTCCGCGGCCCGGGCGACTGACGTCCGTCGATTACCGGATGTTGCGACGGCTTTGCCGTGCGGAACTCGCGGTCGCGGAGGGGGACAAGGCCAAGGCACTGGCCGAGATCCGGGCCGGGCTCACCGAACTGGACCGCGTCCGCGACCGGATGGGCGGCCTCGAACTGGTGTCCGGGACGGCGTTGCACGGCAGGGAGCTGGCCGACCTCGCCGTCAAGATCGTGCTCGAACGGGCCGACGCCGCCCGGTTGTTCGGCTGGACGGAGCGCACTCGCGCGCAAAGTTACCGGTACGAACCTGTTGCCGCGACCGAGCCGGATCTCGCCGAGCGGGTCGGCGAGGTTCGCGGGCTCGATCAGGCGATCCACCAGGCGCGGCACGACGGGCATCCGACGGCGGCGTTGCGTGCCAAGCACACCGAGCGGCTGCGTGAGGCGCACCGGCTCGGCTGGCATACCGGACGCTGGGGCCGCCCCCGGCCGGTCGCGGGGCTCGCCGAGATCAGCGGCGAACTGCGTGACCGCGCGCTGGTGAGCTTCGCGTCGTCCGATGACGAGCTGGTGGCGGTGGTCGTCGCCGGTGGGCGGAGCGAACTGGTCCGGCTCGGTTCGGCGGCGCGGGCGGCGGAGTCGGCGCGGATGCTGAACATCGACCTCGACGCGCTCGCCCCGGACAATCTGCCGGTACCACTGGTCCGGTCGGTGCTCGCTTCGGCGCGGAAGCAGTCCGAACGGCTGGACACCCAGCTGATCCGGCCGCTGGAAGCGCTGATCGGCGACCGGGGCCTGGTCGTCGTGCCGACGGGGTCGCTCTACGCCATCCCGTGGGGGGTGCTGCCCGCGTTGCGGTCGCGGCCGATCGTCGTCGCTCCGTCGGCGACGGCGTGGCTGGCGGCGGAGCGATCGCCGGTGCCTCACGCGCGGAAGGTCGTCCTCGTGCGCGGCCCCGGCCTCGTCGGGACCCGGGGTGAGCTGGACAAACTCGCCACGCACTATCGGACCGCGCGCACACTGGCCGAGGCAGAGGCGACGGTGAAATCCGTCTTGGGGGCGTTGGACGGCGCCAAGCTCGCGCATATCGCCGCACACGGCGCGCACGAGCCCGAGAACGCCTTGTTCTCCCGGCTGGAGCTGGCCGATGGGGCACTCTTCGCACACGAGATGGCGGGCCTCGCCCAGCCGCCGTCGCAGGTCGTCTTCGCGGCGTGCGAACTGGCGCTGAACCGGATCCGGCCCGGCGACGAAGTACTCGGTTTCGCCAGCGCGCTGCTCGCCAGTGGTTCGCGGACGGTGATCGCCCCGTTGAGCCGAGTCGGTGACGAGGCCGCCGCGGCGGCGATGGACGACTACCACCGAGGACTGGCCGAAGGCGCCGGACCGGCGACGGCACTGGCGGACACCATCGCGGTTGATCCGTTCCGGCGACCGTTCGTCTGTTTGGGTGCGGGCTGATCGCCGGTCTTGACAGCGTCTGTTCGATCTTCACCGGACGAAAGGCCCGGTTGGTTACTCTTGACCGAGTCGTCTGAACCAATTATGGTCTAGACCACATTCGCATGCTCGGCGCTTCGGCGGATGTTGGTCCCAACCGTTATTGGTTTTCGCTCGCTGTGGCCCTGGAACCTCGAGTTCGCGGACGGTTCTGCCACCGGGTCAGCGGTGGGTGTCGAAAGGGGTAGGCATGAGCTTCAAACGAAGGCTTCTGACCCTGGCGGCAGGTGCGGCAATGGTGCCGGCTGTTCTGGTCGCGATCCCGGCGGGAACCGCCAGTGCGCACGGCTACGTTTCCTCACCTGCCAGCAGGCAGGCGCAATGCGCACAGGGAACGGTTTCCTGTGGTGAAATCAAGTGGGAACCGCAAAGCGTAGAGGGCCCCAAGGGGCTCATGAGCTGTAACGGCGGTGAAGGCCGTTTCGCGGATCTCAACAACGACAGCAAGGGCTGGAAGGTGCATTCCCTCGGCCGGACCACCACGTTCCGGTGGACGCTGACGGCTCGCCACCGCACCAGCACGTGGGAGTACTTCGTCGACGGCGCCAAGGTGGCGACCATCAACGACAACGGCGCCACCCCGGGTGCGTCGGTCTCGCACAGCGTGAACCTGCAGCAGAGCGGGCGGCACAAGATCCTCGCCCGCTGGAACGTCTACGACACGGCGAACGCGTTCTACGCCTGCATCGACGCCAACATCAGTTAGGCAGAGCCTCGTGAGTGTTTTGGGTCGTTCTAACGACCCAAAACACACACGAGACCCGACCCCCACCGTAACGGCGCACATAGGGAGAGCCTGGTGTTGGGGAATGGTGTTTT
>NZ_JBFBBY010000199.1:0-12376 GCF_040682875.1 Amycolatopsis sp. NPDC051071
GCATGGAGTCCTCTGGTTGCGGCTAGCCAAGTACATGAAGGCCCCCTTCCGTGCGCTAGGCGCACGGAAGGGGGCCTTCATGTACTTGCAGCGGGGCAAGCGGAGCGTCAGGCGTTCGCAGCGAGCAGTTCCGCGATCTGGACGGCGTTCAGCGCGGCACCCTTACGCAGGTTGTCGTTCGACAGGAACAGCGCCAGGCCGCGACCGCCGTCGACGCCCGGGTCCGTCCGCAGCCGCCCGACGTACGACGGGTCCTGGCCCGCGGCCTGCAGCGGGGTCGGGATGTCCGACAGTTCGACGCCAGGGGCACCGGCCAGCAGTTCGGTCGCGCGGGCGACCGAGAGCGGTTGCGCGAACTCGGCGTTGATCGAGATCGAGTGCCCCGAGAATACCGGCACCCGCACACAGGTGCAGGAGACGAGCAGTTCCGGGATGCTCAGGATCTTGCGGCTCTCGTTGCGGAACTTCTTCTCTTCGTCCGTCTCGAATTCACCGTCGTCCACAATGGCTCCGGCCAGCGGGAGGACGTTGTGCGCGATGGCCCGCGCGTACTTCTTCGGCGCGGGGAAGTCCACCGCCGCGCCGTCGTGGGTCAGTGCGCCCGCGTTCGACGCCGCCGCGGCGAGCTGGCCTTCCAGCTCTTCGACACCGGCGAGCCCGCTGCCGGACACCGCCTGGTAGGTGCTGGCGACCAGTCGCACCAGAACGGCCTCGGCGTGCAGTGGCTTGAGCACCGGCATCGCGGCCATCGTGGTGCAGTTGGGGTTCGCGATGATCCCCTTGCGTGCTTCCTTGATCGCCTGCGGGTTGACCTCGCTGACGACCAGCGGGACGTCCGGGTCCATTCGCCACGCGGACGAGTTGTCGATCACCGTGGCACCGGCGGCCGCGAAGCGCTCCGCCTGTGCTTTGGAGGTCGAGCCACCGGCGGAGAACAACGCGATGTCCAAACCGGACGGATCGGCGGTCGTCGCGTCTTCGATGACGATTTCCTCGTCCTGCCAAGGAAGTTTCGAGCCAGCGGACCGCGCCGAAGCGAAGTATCGCATCTCGGCGACCGGGAAACCCCGTTCGGCAAGCAGACGGCGCATCACACCGCCGACCTGACCGGTCGCCCCGACCACTCCTACTCGCAATCCTGACATCAGCGACCACTCCCCGCGTAGACGACGGCTTCTTCGTCGCCGCCGAGTTCGAATGCATCGTGGATCGCGCGCACCGCGTCGTCGAGCTGCGCGTCCCGGATCAGTACCGAGATCCGGATCTCGGAGGTGTTGATGATCTCGATATTCACGCCCGACTGGGCGAGCGCTTCACAGAACGTCGCCGTGACACCGGGGTGCGAACGCATTCCCGCGCCGACGAGCGACACCTTGCCGACGTGGTCGTCGTAGAGTACCGACCCGAAACCGATGTCGCCCTTGATCTTTTCCAGCGACTGCACGGCTTTCGCCCCGTTGGCCTTCGACAACGTGAAGGTGATGTCGGTGCGGCCGGAGACCGTGCTGGACACGTTTTGCAGCACCATGTCGATGTCGATCTCGTTGTCGGCGATCACCCGGAAGATCTTCGCGGCGGCACCGGCGTGGTCCGGCACGCCGGTCACCGTGATCTTGGCTTCGGAGCGGTCGTGCGCCACACCGGTGATCAACGCTTGTTCCACGGGGATCTCCTCGATAGAACCGGTCACCGTGGTGCCCGGCTTGTCACTGTAGGAAGAACGGACTCGGATCGGGACGCCGTACCGGCGCGCGTACTCCACCGAGCGCAGGTGCAGGATCTTCGAGCCACTCGCGGCCAGCTCCAGCATCTCCTCGTAGGCGATGGTGTCGAGCTTGCGGGCATCGGGCACGACCCGGGGATCGGCGGTGTACACACCGTCCACATCGGAATAGATCTCGCAGACGTCGGCGTTCAGTGCCGCGGCCAGCGCGACGGCGGTGGTGTCCGAACCACCGCGGCCGAGGGTGGTGATGTCCTTGGTGTCCTGCGACACGCCCTGGAACCCCGCCACCAGCGCGATGTAACCCTGGTCGAGGGCTTCGGTGACGCGGCTGGGGCTGACGTCGATGATCCGCGCGTTGCCGTGCACCGACGTCGTCACCACACCGGCCTGCGAACCGGTGAACGACCACGCCTCCGCGCCCTGCGCCGAGATCGCCATCGCGACGAGCGAGTTCGAGATGCGCTCACCGGCGGTGAGCAGCATGTCCATCTCACGTTCCGGCGGCGCCGGGTTGACCTGCTGTGCGAGGTCGAGCAGTTCGTCCGTCGTGTCGCCCATGGCGGAGCAGACGACGACCACGTCGTTACCCGCCTTCTTGGTGGCGACGATGCGTTCCGCGACACGTTTGATCCGGTCGGCACTTTCCAGCGACGAACCGCCGTACTTCTGGACCACGAGGGCCACGCCCGAACCTCCTCGACGGGCCGGGCGTGCTCCTGGTGGGCACCGAGGAGCCCCCGCGTCCCTTATTTGGGCGAAAGCCTACCGGGGTCACGCACACCCGCCACCCTCGTAAGTGGTCCTGACCACCACTTCGAGGACTTCTGGAAGTAAATCTTCCTTAACACCAACGAAATGATAGGAGGGCTTTCACTTTAGTGACGGAGAGCACCTCTTGTCATTCCATCCATGCCCCCGCCGCCACCCTCAAACGAGGAGCTTCGCTCCGCTGTATCTTCCCGAGCCATGCACAAGCCCGCACACACGAGTACCCCGATCGCGTCGATCCTGGCCCACCGATGGAGTCCACGCGCCTACGACGAGGCAGCCACGGTCACCGAAGAGCAGCTCCGCGCACTGCTCGAAGCGGCCCGCTGGGCGCCGTCGTTCGGCAACACCCAGCCTGCCCGTTACCTGGTCGGCCTGCGCGGGACGCCGTCGTTCGACCGGATCCTCTCCACGCTCAATCCGGGTAACCGGGACTGGGCACATCGCGCCGGACTGCTGCTGATCGGCGTGATGGTGACCACGAACGAGAAGGGCGACGTCCCCTACGCGGAGTACGGGCTGGGGCTGGCGAGTGAGAATCTCGTGCTCCAGGCCGTCGAACTTGGGTTGATCGCGCACCAGATGGCCGGCTTCTCCCCCGAAGCGGTGACGGAGTTCTTCGGGCTTCCGGACGACGTCGTCCCCAAGGTCGCCATCGCCGTCGGCTCGCCCGCCGACCCTTCGGTACTCGAAGAGGACTGGCGGATCGAGCGCGAGAAGGCGCCGAGGGAGCGAGTCTCGCTGGAGGAGTTCGCCTACGAAGACGCCTGGGGCACGAGCGCCTTCTCCGAATGAGGGAGCAGGCGCAGGGCGAAAACGCCTAGAGCGACGTGCAAAAGGCTCAGCACCGCGGCGACGATGTGGAGGCCCGTGACGAAAGCCTCCTTCGCTTCAGCACCGGCTACGGGCGCGATTCCGGGCAGCTGGAGTGTCGCGTCGAGGGTCGGGGCGAGCTCCGGACCGGCAAGACGGAACACGAGGGCGGCGAGCGAGCCCATCAGCGCGATCCCCAGCGCGTTGCCGATCTCGTTGCTGGTCTCCGCGATCGCGCCCGCCGCGCCCGCACGCTCGGCGGGCACCGCGGCGACGGCCGTGTCGGCCACCACGCTGAACGAGATGCCGTAGCCGACGCCCGCGACCACGGTCGACGCGACGTACCAGCCCACCCCGCCCGAGACGCCGGTCATCAGCAGCGACAGGAGGCCGACGGCGATGGAGAAGTGGCAGAGCACCAGCGCCGCTTTCTTGCCGACGCGCTCGACCAGAGCCGGGGTGACGACGCACATGATCGTGAGCACGGCCGCTCCCGGCAACGCGAGGAGTGCGGCGTCCAGTACGGCGAGGCCGAGGACCGACTGCAGGTGGATACCGGCCAGATAGGCGGACGCCGACCAGGCGGCGAGCGGCAGCAGGCCGGTGATGATCGCGATCGTGAAGACGCGGTCGCGGAACAGGGAGAAGTCGATCAGCGGCCGGTCGAGGCCTCGCTGGCGGCGGGCGAACCACACCAGCAGGACGGCTCCGGCGATCCCGGCGGCCACCGCGACGACGGACAGGCCTGCCGCGGCGGTGTGCTTGATCCCGTAGATCGCGAGCAGCAGCCCGGCGGCCGAGAGCACCACGCTCAGCAGATCGACGCGGCCGGATCCACCGGCGAGGACCTTACCCAGCAGACCCGGCGCGAGCAGCAGGAACGCCGCGATCACCGGCAGGTTGACCAGGAAGACCGAACCCCACCAGAAGTGTTCCAGCAACGCGCCGCCGACGACCGGGCCGATCGCGAACCCGGCGGCGAACGCGGCCGCGAAGACGCCGATCGCCTGTGCCCGGCGGCGCGGGTCGGTGAAGAGTTCGCTCAGCACCGCCAGCGCCGACGGCAGCAGCGTCGCGCCGGCCAGCCCCATGAGCGCGCGGAACGCGATGAGCAGTTCCGGGCTGGGGGCGAACGCCGCGCCCGCGGAAGCCGCGCCGAACACCGTGGCGCCGATCATCAGCAGTTTCAGCCGTCCGTAGCGGTCGCCGATGTTGCCGAACGCGATCAGCAGTGATCCGACGGCGAACCCGTAGACGTCCAGGATCCACAGCTGCTGATCGGCCGTCGGGGCGAGTGCCTGGCTGATCCGGGGCATCGCGAGGAACAGGATCGACCCGTCCATCGAAACCAGGAGTACCGGGCAGAGGATCACCAGCAGGCCGAACCAGGCCCGCGTGTGCTGTCGTGTCATGCCTTCGACCGTGTCGCGATGCCCACCGGCCAGCCATCCCCGTGCCGTGGGTACACCCGGCAGGTACCCCCACGCGGCACCCTAGGGTCGAAGTCATGGAAAGCCTCGGCGTGTTCCTCAAGAGTCGTCGTGACCGGGTGACACCCGCCGAGATCGGCCTGCGCACTTACGGCACTTCCCGCCGCGTGCCCGGCCTGCGGCGCGAAGAGCTCGCGCAGCTGGCCGGGGTGAGCGCCGGGTACTACACCCGCCTGGAACAGGGCCTGGCCGAGACGGCTTCCCAGCAGGTCCTCGACGCGCTCGCCCGCGCACTCCGGCTCGACCTCGTCGAGACCGGCCACCTGCACAACCTCGCCGGGCGGCCGGCCATGCCCCGGCTGGCCGAACCGGGCACGGAGCATCCGCACCCCCGGGTCCTCGCGTTACTGGAAAACCTCGGCGAGACCGTGCCGTCCGTCGTGCTCGGCAGGCGGGGCGACGTCCTCGCGTGGAACCGCTCCGGGCACGCGCTCACCGCCGAACACGTCGGCTTCGACGCGCCGGGAGATCCGGAGCGGCGGCCGTCCGTCCCGCGGATGTTCTTCCTCGACCCGCTCACCCGCGACCTGTTCGGCAACTGGGCCGAGCTCGCCGCCGTGCATGTCGCCTACCTACGGCTGACCGCCGGTCGCTATCCGACGGACGCCCGGCTGGCCGCGCTCATCGGCGAACTGACGATGCGCAGCGACGAATTCGCCACGCTCTGGGCGACCGGTGACGTCGCGGACTGCACCGTGGGTGCCATGGACCTGCGGCATCCCACCGTCGGCGCGGTGAGTGTCGACTACCAGGTGTGGCTCCAGCCGGACAGCCCTGACCACCGGCTCGAGATCTACACTCCGCGAGACCCGGCTTCCGCCGACGCGGTGCGGCTTCTGCCCCACTCCCACGCCGAACGCGTCAGATGAGCTTGTAGTTCCTGCTCACGATCGCCAAGGCCAGTTCGGTGACGCTCTCGTTCCGGGCGAAGGCGTGTGCGCGGATGAGGGCGAGCGCGTCCGAGGCGGAGCATCCGTGGGTGGCCATCACCACTCCCGTGGCCTGGTGCACCACGACGCGGATGTCCACGTCGCCGAACAGCGGATGCACGGGAAGCCCGTCGTCGCCGTCGATGCGGAGGGCCGGATGCAACGCGGTGGCGGTGAGCGCTTCGGCCACCACACCCACCGAACGGGCCACCTCGGCGGCCGGTTCGGGCTCGGTCCGGTACGCGGTGAGGGTGCCCATCGGCGCATCCCGCAGCCCGAGCCGAGCCGAAACCACCGCCCGCACGCCGAGTTCCCGCGCGGCCGGGCCGAACTGCGGCCACCGCGCCGAAAGCTCCGGCTCGCCGCAGACGCCCGGGGTGAGTGGCGTGCCGCGGCACGGCCCTTCACCGAACACGTACTCGAGGTCGTGTGCCTTGGCGGCGACGGGATCGGACACGACGACCGCCACCTCGGTATCACCGGCGCTGAACAAGGTCACCGCCAGGCTCCGGAGGCCGGACGCCTCGGCGACCGCCGCCATGAACGCCGGGGGAACGCCTGCCGGGTCATCCGCCCAGTCCTTCATCGCGACCGCGTAACCGGCATGCAGGTCGGCCGCGGCGCGGTGCTTGCGTTCGGTGGCGCGGTGGAGCTCCGCCATCCGCCGGTGGAAGGGACGCATCGACTCGATGGCGGTCTCCATCAAACCTTCATGCCGCCTGGCGACGCCCGCCGCACGATCCGCTCGTCCATGCTCGGTCGCGACCAGTCTGCGCAGGGCCGACGGGTCGTACCGACCACCGGTGCCGTCCCACATGAGGCGAGCCTACGCCCGCGCCGGGCGCGGGGATGTGACCCGAACGGCTGAGTGGCACGGCTTTCGTGGCCTCCATCGGAGGACTACCGTTGTTGGCCTCAGCGCTCACGCGTTCTCGCTTGGATGAGCCTCTCGAGACTGTAGTCCGCAGAAAGGCCGGATTCTCATGCAGAACCGCGAACAATGGGTCGCCGACACCATGGTCGAGCTGGCCGACACACTCGGACCCGCATTGGATCCGACGGTCTACTGGCTCTGCGTTGCCGATCGGTACGCGCATTTGGTCACGGAGTCGTCGATCCGGCTCACCGCTCTCGGCGACCGCACCGACCAGCTGGTCGAGGTGGTCACCGATGAACGGCTCAGCACCCCGCCACTCGGCGAACTCCTTGCCGTGGAAGGGCCGGGCATCGACTGCCAGGCCGGCCATGAGCCGATCGTCAACGTAGGTCTCAAAGAGTCGGCTGAACGATGGAAACAGCTTGCCCCGGCCGCGCTTTCACTCGGCTTCACAACGATTCACGCGTTCCCGTTCTGTCGCCGCGAAGAAATGCTCGGTGCGGTGACCATTCTGACCACGGAAACCGTAGCGCTGCCGGTGGCCGATCTGCGGATCGCGAACGCGCTCGCCGATATCGCGACGATCGGCATGCTCAACCACCGCGCGATCGCCGGGCTGACCGCGACCTCGGAGCAATTGCAGGGCGCGCTCTCCAGCCGGGTGATCATCGAACAGGCGAAGGGGCTGGTGTCCGCCCGGCTGGAGATCGGCCCGGACGAGGCATTTCTGTTGGTGCGCCGCTACGCCCGCGGCCACAACCAGCGGATCAGCGAACTCTGCGAGCGGCTGGTCAGCCGCCGGATGAGCGTGTCCGACCTGGTCAGCCGCGCAGCCGCTTCTCCATCAGCAACACGACGCCGCCGCCCGGACCGCTCAGCGGCGAACAGCCGATCGAGGTGACCAGCGGCCTGCCCTTCCGGTCCACCGCTTCGATCTCGACCCGCGCGGCCCGGTGCCCGGTCTCGTTGCTCAGTTCGACGATGTCGCGGAGCCCGGTGGTCGGCAGGCCGAAGTCGAGGGTGAAAAAGCCCTCCAGGTAGACCTCTTCGGACCGCAGGCCCCACAGTTCCTCCGCGCCGCGGTTCCAGCTGCGCACCCGGAGATCGCCGTCCAGCACGACCACCCCGGCCTCGACGCTCGACAGCACGCCTTCGAAGAACATGCGTGTCTCGTCCAGTTCGGCCGTGCGGATGCGCATCTCCTCGTTCATCGTTTCGAGTTCTTCGTTGCCTGACTGGAGCTCCTCGTTCGTGGTCTCCAGTTCCTCGTTCGTGGACTGGAGTTCCTCGTTCGTGGTCTCCAGCTCTTCGATGCTCGACTGAAGTTCCTCGTTGACCGTTTCGAGTTCCGCGTTCGTCGACTGAAGTTCGGCGTAAGCCGTGGCCAGGTCTTCCTGCACGCGTTTCACCTCATGCTGGAGCCTGGTGGATTCGGTGGTGTCGAGGAACGTGATGGCCGCGCCGATGTCCTCGCCTTCGATGGTGAGCAAGGGCCGGACGATGATGTCGAAGTACTGCGGGTCGCCGCCGCCCTTCTGACGCCGCACGGAGTTGACCCGGATGCTGCGGCGATCGCTGTGCGCCTGGTCGACGACGGACCGGAGTTCGATCGGCCGGTACGAGATCTCCAGGTCGTGGAACGGCCTGCCGACGTCGTTCGAGGAGAGCCCGAAAAGCAGCCTTGCCGAGCCGTTGATCAAGGCGACCGTGCCGTCCCGGTCGATTCCCAGCACCGAATCGGGTGAAGAGGCCAAGGCGAGTTCGCTCACGAGGCGCCTTCGGTTGGCGTCCCGCACACCCGCCCCGGCCCGGACGTCGAAGCGCGGGGCCCGCGCCGTCGTACCACCGGCTCGCAGCTTGAACACCCGGTTCCGGATGTTGGCGACGTCGAACCGGACGCCGTCGGAAAGCAGCATTTCGGCCTTCCCGAGGAACAGGTGGCCGCCGTCGTTGAGCGCGAAATGGAATCGTTCGATGATCTTCGCCTGCGCCTCGACGTTGAAATACATCAAGGTGTTGCGGCAGGCAAGCAGATCAACGCGGGAAATGGGCGCGTCACGCGTGATGTCGTGCCTGCCGAAGATCACCCGGCGACGGAGATCGCGGCGGAAGGCGAACAGATTGCCGCTCGGTTCGAAGTACTTCTTCTTCAGCGCTTCCGGCATCCGCTCCAGCGCCTTCGAGGAATACAGGCCGGTTCTGGCCTCACGCAAGGCTTCTTCGTCGACGTCGGTCCCGTAGATCTTGACGCGTTTGGTGCTCTCCTCGATACCGAGATGCTCCGCGAAGATCATCGCGAGGGAATAGGCCTCCTCCCCGCTCGAACAGCCGGCGCTCCAGATCCGGATCTCGTCGGCGGGATCCACCTTCTCGACGATTTCGGGCACGACGACCGTCTGCAGGTAACTCCAGGCCTCGGTGTCGCGGAAGAAACTGGTGACGTTGATCAGAATGGTGTTGAAGAGTTCGAGGAACTCCTCGGAGTTGGTCTCCAGGAAATCCCGGTACTCGGCGTACCCGTCGATCTTCACCGTCTGCATCCGCTTTTGGACCCGGCGGGCCAACGAAGTCCGCTTGTAGCCGGTGAAATCGAAACCGCGGGAATCCTTGATGAAATTCAGCAGGATCTCGAGTTCGGTGTTCTCGATTTCGTCGGGCGGGCTCATTACGGCTTCGTTCCCTTCACCAGGCTGATGAGAGCACTGGCTATGTCGTCCAGCGGGAGCACCAGATCGACCGCCACGGCCCTCGCCACAGCCTGGGGCATACCCTTGAATGCGGCGGTTTCCGGATCCTCTGAGACAACGGTACCGCCCCGCGATTTGACTATTCCGGCCCCCGCCGCGCCGTCGGAACCCGTCCCGGTCAGGACACATACGAGTGCCGACAGGCCGTAAACGGCGGCAACGGATTCGAAGAGCAGATCGGCGGACGGCCGGACGTATTTCACCTGATCGCTCACCGACAGGCTGAGGGTGCCACCGGGATTCACGAGCAGGTGGCGATCCGGCGGCGCGATATAGACGACGCCGGGCACGACGACGTCGTCGGCCTCGGCCAGTTTGATCCGGAGCCGGGACCGGCGGTCGAGGATGTCGGCGAGGAGGGTGTCGTGGTGGGGGTCCATATGCTGCACGATGACCAGGGGCACGGGAAAGTCGGCGGGCAGGGCGCCGAGTATCTCGATCAGCGCCTTGACTCCGCCTGCCGAGGATCCGATGGCGACGATCTCGTAAGCCGCCTGAAGACGGCTGAGGCCGAGCATCTTCCGAGCGTAGTGCCCGGGAGCTAGGCAGACCCGCCCGCGCGCCGGATGATCTTGGCGAGAATCGCCGAGACCACCATCCAGAAGATCGCCGCGACGCCGTAGTTGATCAGCACCCGCAGTTTGAAGTCGGCGGGCATGAACAGGTCCTTGAAGCCCAGCAGCAGCCCGTCGGCCCAGCCACGTACGAACGACACGATGCCGTTGTCGGGGTTCGCCTCGCCGATCACGAAGACCACGTGCAGCACCAGGATGGCGGCGAAGATCAACCCCGCCCAGCGGACGACGCTCGCCAGGATCCCGGCCGCGCGCCCGCCTCCCGCACGCCAGTCGACCTTGCGCTTGGTCTCCTGATCTGCGGTTTCCTTGTCTTCAGCGTGCTCACCCATGCGGGCAGTGTGGCATGCCCTCAGGTCCGATTGCTACCCGCGAGTAACCCGAATGGGCGCCACGCTGGTCACGGTTCGATCGCGGCCCGGGTTTCCTTTCGGGAGATCTCGTGGTTAAGGTGGCCTCGTGGCTCGAGCTCTCCTGCTTCGCTGCCGCGACGGGGCCTGATCGGACCGGCTCCCCGTCGCGGGGCTTCGTGGTGCCGGTCGTCGCACCCGATTCTTCAGGAGAACCGTCCCCTCATGAGCATCCGTAAGCCCACGCGTCCGGCCCCGTCCGAGCAGGCTTCCTGGAACACCCAACGCGGCACTTCGATGCCCGTACACCGCTATCGGCCCTGGTTCGAGGTGGTCGAGGACATCGATCTGCCCGACCGCACCTGGCCGGACAAGCGCATCGACCGTGCCCCGCTGTGGTGCGCGGTGGACCTGCGCGACGGCAACCAGGCGCTGATCGACCCGATGTCGCCCGCCCGCAAGCGCAAATTCTTCGACCTGCTGGTCCGCATGGGCTACAAGGAGATCGAGGTCGGCTTCCCGGCGGCGTCGCAGACCGACTTCGACTTCGTCCGCGAGATCATCGACGAGGGCGCCATCCCGGAAGACGTCAGCATCCAGGTGCTGACCCAGTGCCGTCCCGAGCTGATCGAGCGCACCTTCAAGGCACTCGAAGGGGCGCCGCGCGCGATCGTCCACATCTACAACTCGACCTCGGTCCTGCAGCGTCGCGTGGTGTTCCGCGAAGAGCGCATCGGCATCACGAAGATCGCTTCGCAGGCCGCTGAACTGGTCGTCGACTACGCGGCGAAGCAGCCCGACACCGACTTCCGCTTCCAGTACTCGCCGGAGTCCTACACCGGCACGGAGCTGTCGTACGCGCTCGAGGTCTGCAACACGATCACCGGCATCTGGCAGCCGACGCCGGAGAAGCCGGTCATCCTGAACCTGCCCGCCACCGTCGAGATGGCGACGCCGAACGTGTACGCCGATTCCATCGAATGGATGCACCGCAACCTGGAGCGCCGCGACTCGGTGATCCTGTCGCTGCACCCGCACAACGACCGCGGTACCGGCATCGCCGCCGCCGAACTGGGCTACCAGGCGGGTGCGGACCGGATCGAAGGCTGCCTGTTCGGCAACGGCGAGCGCACCGGCAACGTCGACCTGGTCGCGCTGGGCATGAACCTCTACAGCCAGGGCATCGACCCGCAAATCGACTTCACCGACATGGACGAGGTCAAGCGGACGGTCGAGTACTGCAACCAGCTGTCAGTGCACGAACGCAGCCCGTGGGCCGGTGACCTGGTGTTCACCGCGTTCTCCGGCAGCCACCAGGACGCGATCAACAAGGGCCTCGACGCGATGAAGGCCGCCGCCGACAAGGCGGGCTCCCCGGTCGACGAGCACCCGTGGGAGGTCCCGTACCTGCCGATCGACCCGAAGGACATCGGCCGCAGCTACGAGGCCGTGATCCGGGTGAACTCGCAGTCCGGCAAGGGCGGCGTCGCCTACATCATGAAGGCCGAGCACCAGCTCGACCTGCCGCGGCGCCTGCAGATCGAGTTCTCGAAGGTCGTCCAGCGGCACACCGACTCCGAGGGCGGCGAAGTCGACCCCGCCACAATGTGGAACGCCTTCTCGGCCGAGTACCTGGAGTCGAAGACGCCGCTGGAGCTGGTGCGCCAGCACGTCACCGACAACGGTGACGGGGAGTACGACATCGCCGCGACCGTGCGGGTCGAGGGTGACGAGCACGAGGTCACCGGACGCGGGAACGGCCCGATCGCGGCGTTCTTCGACGCGCTGTCGACGGTCGGGTTCGACCTGCGGCTGCTGGACTACAGCGAGCACACGCTCTCGCCGGGTGACGACGCGCGGGCGGCGTCGTACATCGAATGCGCCATCTCCGACCGCGTGTTCTGGGGCATCGGGATCGACTCCTCGATCGTGACCGCCTCGCTGCGGGCCGTCGTCTCGGCCGTGAACCGAGCGAACCGGTAAGCAACTGGAGTACATGAAGGCCCCCTTCCTTGCGCTAGGCGCAGGGCCCCGGCAAAGTCGGTTGTGGCTGGTTGGTGGTCAGAGTCCGAGTAGTTGTAGTGGTCGGGTGTGGTCGCGG
>NZ_JBFBBY010000200.1:0-12371 GCF_040682875.1 Amycolatopsis sp. NPDC051071
CAGGGACACAGCGACGACATGTCGGCCAGGGACTACTTCTCGCACACCACCCCGGCAAAAAAGGGGGGTCAGACGGTGAAGCCCAGTGCGCGCAGCTGTTCGCGGCCGTCCTCGGTGATCTTCTCCGGGCCCCACGGCGGCATCCAGACCCAGTTGATCCGGAAGTCCTTGACCAGCCCCGTTCCGCCGCCGACGAGCGCGGCGCCGGTCTGGTCCTCGATGACGTCGGTCAGCGGGCAGGCCGCGGACGTCAGGGTCATGTCGATGGTGGCGGTGTTGTCAGCCTCGACCCGGATGTCGTAGACCAGGCCGAGGTCGACGACGTTGATGCCGAGTTCGGGGTCGACGACGTCGCGCATCGCCTCTTCGAGGTCCTCGACCTTCGCCAAGTCGGCCGTGCCGGGAGCCGTGGTGGTCTCGGCGTCGAGGTCGGCGGCGGTACGCCCCTCGCGGGTTTCGGTCTGCTGTTCGGTCATGCCGTCTCAACTCCGTTGGTCGTGCGGGCGACGGCGTCCTTGAACGCCATCCATCCGAGCAGGGCGCATTTCACGCGGGCCGGGTACTTGGCCACGCCGGCGAAGGCGATGCCGTCCTCCAGCACTTCCTCGTCCGGCTCGATCTGTCCCTTGCCCTGCATCAGCTCGACGAAGGCGTCCATGGTGGTGAACGCCTCCTCCACGGTGTGCCCGACGACGAGATCCGTCAAGACCGACGTCGAAGCCTGGCTGATCGAGCAGCCCTGCCCCTCGTAGGAGATGTCGGCGACCTTGCCGTCGTCGACCTTCACCCGCAGGGTAACCTCGTCGCCGCAAGTCGGGTTGACCTGGAACGATTCGGCGTCGAACGGCTCACGCAGACCGCGGCCGTGCGGGTTCTTGTAGTGGTCCAGGATGATCTCCTGGTACATGCTTTCGAGGTTCACAGCGCCGAACCCCCTTGGGCCACCCCGAAGAACTTCTGCGCCTCGCGGACACCGTTCACCAGGGCGTCCACTTCGGACAGGGTGTTGTAAACGTAGAACGACGCGCGCACGGTCGCCGGGACCGAGCAGGCCCGGTGCAGCGGCCACGCGCAGTGATGCCCGACGCGGACGGCGATACCGAGGCTGTCGAGCACCTGGCCCGAGTCGTGCGGGTGCACGCCGTCGATGACGAACGACACCAGCCCGCCGCGGTCGGTCATGTCGGTGGGGCCGATGATCCGCACGCCGGGGATCTCGCCGAGCCCGGCCAGCGCCGCCTCGGTGAGGGTGTGCTCGTGCGCCGCGACGCGGTCCATGCCGATCGCCGACAGGTAGTCGACGGCGGCGGCGAGGGCGACGGCTTGCGACGTCATCGGCGTACCGGCCTCGAACCGCTGCGGCGGCGGCGCGAACGTGGTCTGCTCCATGCGGACCATCTCGATCATCGAACCACCGGTCAGGAACGGCGGCATGACCTCGAGCAGCTCGCGGCGTCCATAAAGGACACCGATGCCGTACGGGCCGACCATCTTGTGCCCGGCGAAAGCGGCGAAGTCGACGCCCAGGTCGTGAAAGTCCACCAGAAAGTGGGGCACCGACTGGCAAGCGTCCAGCACGGTCAGCGCACCGACCGCGCGGGCCTTCTCCACCAGTAACTTGACCGGGTTGATCGTGCCGAGCACGTTGGACTGGTGCGTGAACGCCAGCACCTTGGTCCGCTCGGTGATCAGCTCGTCCACATTGGACAGATCGAGGCGGCCGTCCGCGGTGACGGAGAACCACTTCAGCGTCGCACCGGTGCGCCGGCAGAGTTGCTGCCATGGCACCAGGTTCGCGTGGTGCTCCATCTCGGTGATGACGATCTCGTCGCCGGGGCCGATCTTGAACCGCTCGGCCTCGGGACCGGTCGTTGCGGCATTGCTCATCGCGTAGGCGACGAGGTTGATGCCCTCGGTGGCGTTCTTGGTGAACACCAGCTCCTGCGGGGAGGCGCCGACGAACTCCGCGATCCGCGCGCGGGCGGATTCGTAGGCGTCGGTCGCCTCCTCGGCGAGCTGGTGCGCGCCGCGGTGCACCGCGGCGTTCGAAGTCTCCAGGAACCGGCGCTCGGCGTCGAGCACCTGCGTCGGTTTCTGCGACGTCGCACCGGAATCCAGATACACCAAGGGTTTCCCGTCCCGGACCGTACGGGACAGGATGGGGAAGTCGGCCCTGATGGCCGCTACGTCCAGCGGTACAGAGTTAGCCGTGGTGGTGGTCATCGGGCCAACTCCTCTCGGTGTAGTCGCGAAGTTCCAGGATCAGACAGCGGCGGTCTCGGCGGAGCCGGTGTACTTGACGTACCCGTTCTCCTCCAGCTCGTCCGCGAGTTCACGGCCGCCGGACTCGACGATCTTGCCGCCGGCGAAGACATGCACGAAGTCGGGCGTGATGTGCCGCAGGATCCGCGTGTAGTGCGTGATCAGCATGACGCCGGCGTCGTTGTTCGCCTTGAACTCGTTGACGCCGTCGGAGACGACGCGCAGCGCGTCGACGTCGAGGCCCGAGTCGGTCTCGTCGAGGATGGCGATCTTCGGCTTGAGCAGCGCCAGCTGCAGGATCTCGTGACGCTTCTTCTCGCCGCCGGAGAAGCCCTCGTTCACCGAACGCTCGGCGAACTCGGACGAGATGTCGAGCTTGCCCATCTCCTCCTTGACCTCCTTGACCCAGTGACGCAGCTTGGGGGCCTCGCCACGGACCGCGGTGGCCGCGGTGCGGAGGAAGTTGGACATGGACACGCCCGGGACCTCGACCGGGTACTGCATGGCGAGGAACAGGCCCGCGCGGGCACGCTCGTCGACGCTCATCTCGAGCACGTTCTCACCGTCGAGCAGGACCTGCCCGGAGGTGACTTCGTACTTGGGGTGGCCGGCGATGGCGTAGGACAGCGTGGACTTGCCCGAACCGTTGGGACCCATGATCGCGTGGGTCTCACCCGACTTGATAGTCAGGTTGACGCCCTTGAGGATCTCCTTGGGGCCCTCCTCGGTCGTGACCGAGGCGTGCAGATCCTTGATTTCCAGCGTAGGCATTTCAGTGTTTCCTAAAGTCTCTTGTGGACGGACGAGCGCGCAAGGCTGCGCTGTCAGACACCGACAGCTTCAAGCTCGGCTTCGATCGCGGCCTCGAGACGCTCGCGCACCTCGGGAACACCGATCTTGACCAGGATCTCGTGGAAGAACCCGCGAACGACCAGCCGCCGCGCGGCGTCCTCACCGATTCCCCGCGACTGGAGGTAGAACAACTGCTCGTCGTCGAACCTTCCCGTCGCGCTCGCGTGCCCGGCGCCTTCGATCTCGCCGGTCTCGATCTCCAGGTTCGGGATCGAGTCCGCCCGCGCGCCCGGCGTCAGCACCAGGTTGCGGTTGAGCTCGTAGGTGTCGGTCGCCTCGGCGGCCGCGCGGATCAGCACGTCGCCGACCCAGACGGTGTGCGCGTCGTCGCCCTGCAGCGCGCCCTTGTACATCACGCGCGACTTGCAGTTCGGGACGGCGTGGTCGACGAACAGCCGGTGTTCCTGGTGCTGCCCCGCGTCCGCGAAGTACAGCCCCAGCATCTCGACGTCGCCGCCGCGGTCGGCGAAGGTCGCCGTCGGCGAGACGCGGACCAGGTCACCGCCGAGCGTGATCACGATGTGCTTGAGCTTGGCGTCGCGGCCGAGCTTGAGGTGCTGCTCGGATACGTGCACCGCGTCGTCGGCCCAGTCCTGGACGCTGACCACGGTGAGGTCCGCCGAGTCGCCGACGACGAACTCGACGTTGTCCGCGTACGTACCGGAACCGACGTGGTCCAGCACGATGGTGGCCTTCGAGAACGCTTCGGCACGCACCTGCAGGTGCCCGTAGGCGACCTTGCCCTCACCTGGGCCGTGAATCCGCAGCACCGCGGGCTTCGCGGGGCTGGTCTCCTTCGGCACGGTGACGACGGTGGCCTTGTCGAACGCGGAGTACGCCTGGGCGGCGATCCGGTCGCTGGGCACACCGGCGGCGCCGAGACGCGAGTCCTCGCGGCCGACCGTCTCGACGACCAGCTCTTCGGCTGCTTCGACCTCGACGGTGGCTTCACCGGACTTCGCCGCAGAGCCGTCGTGCAGGCCACGCAGTCGCTTCATGGGGGTGAAACGCCAGTTCTCCTCACGACCGCGAGGCGCTTCGAAGGCCTCTACGTCGTACGAGGTGAACCGCTCCGCGCGGGACGTGGCCGGAATGACCACGCCCTCACGCAGAGCTTCGGCAACGTTGTTGTCTGCCACTAGCCGACGGACCCTTCCATCTGAAGCTCGATCAGGCGGTTCAGCTCGAGCGCGTATTCCATCGGCAGCTCACGCGCGATGGGCTCGACGAACCCGCGGACGATCATCGCCATGGCCTCGGCCTCGTCGAGACCGCGCGACATGAGGTAGAACATCTGGTCTTCGCTGACCTTCGAGACCGTCGCCTCGTGGCCCATCGACACCTCGTCGTTGCGGATGTCCACGTACGGGTACGTGTCCGACCGCGAGATGGTGTCGACCAGCAGCGCGTCACAGACGACGCTGGAGCGAGAGTGGTGCGCCCGCTTCGCGATCTTGATCAGACCGCGGTAGGAGGTGCGGCCACCGCCGCGCGCCACCGACTTCGACACGATGGTCGAGGAGGTGTGCGGCGCCAGGTGCTCCATCTTCGCGCCGGCGTCCTGGTGCTGGCCTTCGCCCGCGAACGCCACCGAAAGGACTTCACCCTTGGCGTGCTCGCCCATCAGGAAGACGGACGGGTACTTCATGGTGACCTTGGAGCCGATGTTGCCGTCGATCCACTCCATGGTCGCGCCTTCTTCGCATTTGGCGCGCTTGGTGACCAGGTTGTAGACGTTGTTCGACCAGTTCTGGATGGTCGTGTAACGGCAGCGGGCGCCCTTCTTCACGATGATCTCCACGACCGCCGAGTGCAGCGAGTCGGACTGGTAGATCGGCGCGGTGCAACCCTCGACGTAGTGCACGTAGGCGTCTTCGTCGACGATGATCAGGGTCCGCTCGAACTGGCCCATGTTCTCGGTGTTGATCCGGAAGTAGGCCTGCAGCGGGATGTCCACCTTGACGCCCTTGGGGACGTAGATGAACGAGCCACCGGACCACACCGACGTGTTCAGCGCGGAGAACTTGTTGTCCCCGGCCGGGATCACGGAGCCGAAGTACTCCTTGAAGAGCTCCGGGTGCTCCTTGAGCGCGGTGTCGGTGTCCAGGAACAGGACGCCCTGCGCCTCCAGATCCTCACGGATCGAGTGGTAGACGACCTCGGACTCGTACTGTGCGGCGACACCGGCGACGAGGCGCTGCTTCTCCGCCTCGGGGATGCCGAGCCGGTCGTACGTGTTCTTGATGTCCTCGGGCAGGTCTTCCCAGGAGGTGGCCTGCTTCTCACTGGACCGCACGAAGTACTTGATGTTGTCGAAGTCGATCCCGGAGAGGTCCGCACCCCAGTTGGGCATCGGCTTCAAGTCGAAGAGCTTGAGCGCCTTGAGTCGTGCTTCGCGCATCCACTCCGGCTCGGACTTCTTCGAGGAGATGTCGGTGACGACGTCCTCGTTCAGTCCGCGACGGGCAGTAGAGCCCGCCTCGTCGGAGTCCGCCCAGCCGAACGCGTACTTGCCAAGGGACTCGATGGTCTCTTCCTGGCTCATGGGCGCGGTGGTGGGAGTGCGCTGCTCGGCAGCGGCAGTCATGCGGGTTTCCCTCCATTCGGGATCCGTGCTGTGCGCCCTGGAGAGGGCGCCGTGCTTCCCGGCCGGGGTGTGGCCGGGTGACCCGCCGAAGCGACGGGTACGTGGGTGGTGCACGCGTTGTCACCGCGTGCGATGGTCGCCAATCGCTGAACGTGAGTGCCCAATAGATGCGCGAAGGCCTCTGTCTCGGCTTCACACAGTTGGGGGAACTCGGCGGCGACGTGGGCGACCGGGCAATGGTGCTGGCAGAGCTGTTCGCCTGCCCCGACCTGACGGGTCGACGCAGCGTAGCCCTCCCTGGTCAAAGCGGTCGCGAGGGCCTCGGCGCGGGTGGCGGGATCCGCGTGCTGGGTGATCGCGTCCTGATGCGGGCCGACCAGCGAAGCGACTCGAGCCTCAGCGAAGGCCTTCACGGCGTCTTCGCCGGCGTGTTCGGCGAGGAACCGGATGGCCGAGGACGCGAGGTCGTCGTAGGCGTGCCCGAACCGGGCGCGACCGGCCTCGGTGAGGAGGAAGTTCTTGGCGGGACGACCTCGTCCGCGAGGGCCGCGGCGGGGCGCGTCACGGGTCTCGGCCTCCCCGTCGGCCAGCAGCGCGTCGAGATGACGCCGGATGGCGGCGGCGCTGATCCCCAGCTGCTCGGCCACCTCGACGGCGGTCATCGGACCCTGTTCCAGCAGCAGACGGGCCACTTCGTGCCTGGTCCGGCCCTCGGGGCCGACCTGGACGGGAACAGGCTGGACCTCGGCGCGGGGCATGTCGCCACCGGCCTGATCCGTCGTCCCCGTCTTTTTCACAACACAAGTGTGACGTATTTCCGGGCAGACGGCAAAGAGGGGTGCCTCACGGTGTGGCGTGGATCACGTCGGCCGGTGATCGCACGGGGGTAACCACGTACCCGCTCACTGGCGTTCTCACGATCGCTACCCTTCGTGCGTGGCAGTGGGCGAACACCCGGCGCAGCGGGACATCGACGGGGCGGAACCGGAAGACCCGGCAGCGGGTTCGGTGGCGACGCTGTCCCCGGTGCGCCCGCACGAACCCGAGCCACTGGACGACAAGGAACTGCGCGGGCTGAACGTCGTCCGCCGGTTCGGCGCGGTCGGTTCCCTGTTCCTCGCGCTCGGCTCGCTCGGCGCGGGTGCCGCGCCGGTGATCAACCCGGTGCAGGAGATCCCGGTACTGCGGCTGTTCACTCGCATCCCCACCGTCTCGCTCGCGATGGGACTCGCCGGGATGGCCATCATCGTGCTCAGCTGGCTGCTGCTCGGCCGGTTCGCCCAGCCCGCGCGCCGCCGTCTGGCCACCCAGGGTCAGCTCGCCCGCACGATCGCGCTCTGGTGCGCGCCGCTGCTGTTCATCCCGCCGCTGTTCTCCCGCGACGTCTACAGCTACCTCGCGCAGAGCGAGATCGTGGCCCGCGGGATGGACCCGTACTCCCTCGGCCCGGCCGAAGCGCTCGGCGTCTCCGACCCGCTGACCTCGGGTGTCTCCAACATGTGGCGCGAGACGCCTGCCCCGTATGGCCCGCTGCTGCTGCGTCTCGGCGGCTGGCTCGCGCCGCTGAGCAGCGGCAACATCGTCACCGGGGTGCTCTTGCAGCGCGGCCTCGCGTTGATCGGCGTCATCCTGATCATCTGGGCGCTGCCCCGGCTGGCCCAGCGGTTCGGCGTGCAGCCCGCCACCGCGTTGTGGCTCGGCGCGGCGAACCCGCTGCTGATCTTCCACTTCGTCGCGGGCGCCCACAACGACGCGCTGGCGATCGGGCTCATGGTGGCCGGGCTGGAGATCGGCATCCGGCGGCTGCCGGTGCGGATCAAGGGCGACACTCCCCCACCGCTGGCCAAGGGCGAACTGCTGTTCATCGGGCTCGGCGTGGCGATCATCACGCTCGGCGTCGCGGTGAAGCTGAACGCGGTACTGGCGCTGCCGTTCTTCACGGTGATGGTGGCCAGACGCTGGCACGGCCGGATCAAGGACCTGGTCACCGCCGCCGTCCCGATGGCACTGCTGTTCGGCGTGGTGCTGGTGGCGGTTTGTTACGGCACCGGCCTCGGCTTCGGCTGGGTCGGCGCGCTCGGGACGCCGGGGCTGGTCCGCTCGTGGATTTCGCCGACGTCGGAACTCGCCGCGCTCGGCGGTGTCCTCGGCATCGCGCTCGGTCTCGGCAACCACACCAACGCGCTGGTACCGATCCTCGGCGCGCTCGGCTACGTCGTGGCAGGCGCGGTGACGGTCAAGTTCCTCTGGGACAGCTTCAACTGGCGCTACCGGCCGATGATCGGCCTCGGCGTCTCGCTCGGCGCGGTGATGGTCCTGCATGTCGCGCTGCAGCCCTGGTACCTGCTGTGGGCGATCATCCCGCTCGCCGCGTCCGCGGGGACTTCACGCTTCCGCCTCGCCGCGACGATCATCACCGCCGTCCTGCCGTTCCTGTTGCCCACGACGGGCAGCACCTTCGACGGCCGCGGCTACGTGCTGCCGTTCGCGTGGGCCGCCGCGGGGGTCGTCACACTGCTGGGTCTGTTCATCGTCCACCGCGCCTCGCCGCTGCTGCTGTCCAGACCGTCCCCGGAGCATTCGGTCCCGGCGTGACGCCGTATCGTGACCTGTCGTGAACACCCCCGCCGTCGAGATCACCGGGCTGGTGAAACGCTACGGATCCACCACCGCCGTCGATGGACTCGACCTGCGGATGGAACGTGGCACGCTGCTCGCTCTGCTCGGCCCGAACGGGGCCGGCAAGACCACCACCGTCGAGATCTGCGAAGGCTTCCTGCGGCCTGACGACGGCGAAGTGCGCGTGCTGGGCATGAACCCGTCGAAGGACGGTTCGTCGCTGCGGCCCCGGATCGGCGTGATGCCCCAGGGCGGCGGCGCGTATCCCGGCGTCCGCGCCGACGAGATGCTCGGCCTGGTCGCCGCGTGCGCCGCGAATCCACTCGATCCCGCGTGGCTGCTGGACGTCCTCGGCCTTTCGGGAGCGCGGAAGACGCCGTTCAAACGGCTCTCCGGCGGGCAGCAGCAGCGGCTCTCGCTCGCCTGCGCGCTCGTCGGCCGCCCGGAACTGCTCTTCCTCGACGAGCCGACCGCGGGGATGGACCCGCAGGCCCGGCGCCTGGTCTGGGACCTGCTCGGCGCATTGCGTGCTGACGGCGTCAGCGTGCTGCTCACCACGCATCTGATGGAAGAGGCCGAGACGCTGGCCGACACCGTGGTGATCGTGGACCACGGCAAGGTCGTCGTCGAAGGCTCTCCGCGTTCGCTGACCGTCAACGCCGGTGAGGCCGCGCAACTGCGCTTCAAGGCGCGTACGCGGCTCGACACCGGCCTGCTGACCGCCGCCCTGCCCGAAGGTCACCTCGTGCAGGAGTCCGCTCCGGGGACGTACCTCGTCGAAGGCGCGATCGACCCGCAGGTGGTGTCGACGGTGACGGCGTGGTGCGCGCAGCAAGGCGTCATGCCCGAGGAACTGCAGGTCGGCAGGCGCACGCTGGAAGAAGTCTTCCTGGAGCTGACCGGACGGGAACTGCGCGCATGACGACCCTGCCCAAGCCGCCCACGCCACGCTTCGCGCCGGGCACGTTCACCCCGGCCCCCGGTCGCGGTTCCCTCGGCAAGATGCTGCGCACGCACGCGAAGGTCGAGGCGAGCCTCACCCTGCGCCACGGCGAACAGATCCTCCTGACGCTGCTCATCCCGCTCGCGTTGCTGATCGGCCTGTCGCTGCTGGACATCCTCCCGTCGGCGCAGCTCGATTCGGCGTCCAAAGTGGACTGGATCACGCCGAGGATCCTGGCGCTGGCGGTGATGTCGTCCGCGTTCACCGGACAGGCCATCGCATTGGGCTTCGACCGCCGATACGGTGTCCTCAAACGACTTTCCGCCACCGCGCTGCCCCGCTGGCTCCTCGTCGCCGGCCGGGTGGCCGCCGCGCTCGTGGTGGTCGCGTTGCAGGCCGTTATCCTCGGCGTGGTGGCCGCGCTGCTGGGCTGGTCGCCGTCGCTCGGCGGAATCCTCGGCGCGATCCCGTTCCTGGTCATCGGCACGTTCGCGTTCGGCGCGCTGGGCCTCCTGCTCGGCGGGGCGCTGCGCGCGGAAGCCGTGCTGGCGCTGGCGAACATCGTCTGGTTCGTGCTGCTGCTCGCGGGCGGCATCCTGCTGGCGCCGTCGACGATGCCGCCGGGTCTCGCGACGATCGTCGAGCTGCTGCCCTCGGGCGCGCTCGCCGAAGGTCTCCGGTCGGTGCTGCTGGACGGCTCGTTCGGCTGGGGCCCGTTCGCGGTGCTCGCCTGCTGGGGCGTCGTCGCCGGCGCGCTGGCGAGCAAGACCACGAAACTCACCTGAGGCTGAGGCCGCCGACACAGGTGGGAACGGCCGGTGGAACGCTCTCAGGAACGGCGTTCTAGCATCGGGTGCGTGCCGTTCCAGAGCCTTGTAGCGCGTCTGCCGTATCCCTCGTTCGCGGTCCAGCGAGCGGTCGCGATAGCGGCGGTGATCGCACAGGCCGGAATCGGCGTCACCGGCTCGGTCGTCCGCGTCACCGGCTCGGGTCTCGGCTGCCCGACCTGGCCGACCTGCGTCGGGGACAGCATCGTCCCGGTGGCACATCCCGAATTCGACGCCCTCACCCAGTGGATCGAGTTCAGCAACCGGATGCTGACCGGTCTCGTGATCGCGGTCGCCGCACTGTGCGTGATCACCGCCTGGCGCGTTCAGATCGAGCACCCGAGCCGCCGCCGTCTGGTGAAACTGGCCTGGACGATGCCCGCGGGAGTAGTACTGCAGGCCGTCGTCGGCGGGATCACCGTGCTCGCCAAACTCGAATGGTGGACCGTCGCGCTCCACTTCCTGGCCTCCACTCCCCTGGTCTGGCTCGCGGTCCTGCTGCTGCGTGCCTTCAAGGAGGGTGACGAGCCCGCCCGCTGGCTGATCCCGGACGCGGGCCGCAAGACGTTGCTCGTCCTCGCCGCCGCGATGTGGGCCGTCCTCGTGGCAGGCACCACCGTCACCGGCGCGGGCCCGCACGGCGGCGACCCCGGCACCCACCGCTTCCAGGCGCCGATCGAGACGCTCGCGCAGATCCACGGCGGGCTGCTGGTGGCCTACCTGATCGTGCTGGCCGTGTTTGGGCTGCAGTTGATGCGTGGCAGCGCACCGAAGCAGTTGTGGCGGCGCTACACCATCGTGTGGGTGATCGCGCTCGCACAGGGTGCCCTGGGCTCGGTTCAGTACGCCCTGGGTGTCCCGGAGGCGTTGGTCTCGTTCCACGTCCTCGGCTCCGCGCTGGTGATCATCTCGACCGCCGCACTGTGGTGCAGCTCACGCGATCGCGGTCCGGCGCCGGTTTCTTCCGCCGCTGACCGGGAACTCGCCATTTCGAACTGACCCTCCGGCAAACCGGACGTAACCCCCGGGCGGGGTGCTCGCCAGACACTGCCCTTACGCTGCGTTCGGTGCCCCACACGGGGGTCACCACCGAGTCGAGGCACGAGGTGTCGCATGACCGCCAGCACCGAGCCGGACGCACCGGCCAGTCAGTCCAAAGCCCTGATCTCCCACCGCCGAGGCTCCGGGGAGATGCTGATACTCAAGACCTTCCTGCTGGTCCCGTTCGCCGCACTGCTGGCCGCCGTGCCGATCGTGTGGGGCTGGGGCATGACCTGGATCGATCTCGTGCTGGCGGCCGTGTTCTACACCGTCGGGACGCTCGGAGTGACCGTCGGCTACCACCGCTATTTCACTCACGGCGCCTTCAAGGGCGGACGCCCGCTGCGGATCGCGCTCGCCATCGCGGGGAGTTTCGCGGTGCAGGGCTCGGTCATCTTCTGGGTCGCCAGTCACCGGCGTCACCACGCCTTCGCCGACCGCGAGGGCGACCCGCACTCCCCCTGGCTGTTCGGCACGTCGCCAGCGGCGTTGCTGCGCGGGTTCTGGCACGCGCATATGGGCTGGATGTTCAGCCGTGAGGTGACCAACTACGAGCGCTTCGCGCCGGATCTGGTGGCCGACAAGGATCTTCGCGTGGTGAACCGCTACTTCTGGCTGTGGATCACACTCAGCCTGGCGCTGCCCGCGGTGCTCGGCGGCCTGCTCAGCTGGTCGTGGTGGGGTGCGGTGACCGGGTTCTTCTGGGCCGGGCTGGTGCGGATCGCGTTCCTGCACCACGTCACCTGGTCGGTGAACTCGATCTGCCATATGGTCGGCGAACGCCCGTTCGCGAGCCGCGACAAGGCGGCGAACTTCTGGCCGCTGGCGATCCTGTCCATGGGTGAGTCGTGGCACAACTCCCACCACGCCGACCCGACCTGCGCGCGCCACGGCGTCCTGCGTGGTCAGGTCGACGTGTCGGCGCGGGTGATCTGGCTGTTCGAGAAGTTCGGCTGGGCACGGGACGTGCGGTGGCCGAAGCCGGAGCGTTTGGCCGCGAAGCTCGTCAAACCGGCCTGACCCCCTTTTCGCGATTAGTCCTCTGGTTGCGGTACTTGCGCGTGCAACTACCGCAACCAGAGGACGAAACGCGGGGGGCCGGGGGCGGGCTTGGCCGGGGTGAGGGACGCTCTTTCGCCGAGATGTCATGAGGGGTCCCCATAGGACAAAAAAAAATAAAATTTTTACCCCAAAAAAAACACCGGACAGGCCCTAAGAGACCGAGCCGCCCAAAGACACG
>NZ_JBFBBY010000201.1:0-12344 GCF_040682875.1 Amycolatopsis sp. NPDC051071
CCGGCTCATCTCCATTACCGGATAACCCCTGTTCCCCACCCCGACCTCCTGCGCTTGGGGGGCGGGTCCGGTGGGGATGGGTTCGTGTGTGTGTTTTGGGTCGTTCTAACGACCCAAAACACTCACGACCCACGTGACCAAGGGGCGCAGCGCTCACCCTCGGTAGTGCAGCGGCTCCGCATTGCCCGCGCCCGGATGGCCGAGGCGTCTGCGCCGATGGCCGAGACGCCAGGTTTCGGTTGTGAGACGGAAGCGTGAGAGGCCTGAAGGCATGTAACGAGGCGACCCGGGGTGCCGACGTCTGGGATACGTGACGCGAGCCAAGGAGCCCTCTCGATGACCACCTGCCGTCTCTGCGGCTCGGCCCATCTCGCCAGTGTCGTCGACCTCGGGGCGACGCCGCCGTGCGAACGATTCCTGACCGCGGAACAGCTCGCGGAACCGGAACCCACCTACCCCCTGCACCTGCGGGTCTGCACTGAATGCTGGCTCGCGCAGATCCCGCCGCTGATCACCCCGGAAGAGACGTTCACCGAATACGCGTACTTCTCGTCGTATTCCGCCTCCTGGGTCGAACACGCCAAGACGTTCGTCGACGGCGCTGTCGAGCGGCTCGGGCTCGATGAGTCCTCATTCGTCGTCGAGGTCGCCAGCAACGATGGATATCTGCTCAAACACGTTGTGGCACAGCAGATCCGCTGTCTCGGCGTGGAACCTTCGGTGAACGTGGGCCAAGCCGCGCGTGACGCCGGGGTGCCGACGAAGACCGCTTTCCTCAGCCCCGAATCCGGGAACGACGTCCGTGCGGAGCACGGTCCCGCCGATCTCGTCGTGGCGAACAACGTTTACGCGCACATTCCGGACATCATCGGCTTCACGCACGGGCTCCGCGCCCTGGTCGCCGACGACGGCTGGGTCAGCATCGAGGTCCAGCATCTCCTGACGCTGATCCAGGATAACCAGTACGACACGATTTACCACGAGCACTTCCAGTATTACACGGTGGAATCCGCGCGCCGGGCGCTTTCTCTCGGCGGGTTGTCCGTTGTGGACGTCGAGCTTCTGCCCACTCACGGCGGTTCCATCCGGCTGTGGGCGCGCCCGGACGCCGTCGCCGGTGAGCCGAGTCAGCGGATGATGGAGATCCTCGACGCGGAGAAGGCCGCCGGGCTGCACGAAATGTCCGGCTACACCGAGTTCTCCGAGCGGGTCACCAAGGTCCGGCTCGATCTGAACAAGTTCCTCACCGACGCGGCACTCGAAGGCAAGACCGTCGTCGGGTACGGCGCCCCCGGCAAGGGGAACACGCTGCTGAACCACTGCGGTATCCGCCCGGACGTCCTGCGGTACACCGTCGACCGCAATCCGTACAAGCACGGCCGGTTCACCCCTGGTACCCGGATCCCCATTCTCCCGCCGGAGCACATCGAGGCGGACCGGCCCGATTACGTGCTCGTCCTTCCGTGGAATCTCCGGACGGAACTCACCGCCCAGCTGTCCTTTGTGGACAGATGGGGCGGGAAACTGGTCTTCCCCATCCCGCACCTGGAAATCGTCGAGGTGAAGTCGTGAAGGTAGTCCTCTTCTGTGGCGGCTACGGCATGCGGATGCGCAACGGTGACGCGTCCGACGTGCCGAAGCCGATGGCCATGGTCGGCCCCAGACCCCTGATTTGGCACGTAATGCGATACTACGCGCATTTCGGCCACACCGAGTTCATTCTCTGCCTCGGCTACGGCGCGCACCACATCAAGGAATTCTTCCTGAACTACCAGGAGACGACGTCCAACGATTTCGTCCTGCGCAACGGAAAAGCGGAACTGCTGTCGACCGACATCGCGGACTGGTCGATCTCGTTCGTTCAGACCGGTCTCGAATCGGCCATCGGTGAGCGGCTGCGCCGGGTGCGCCCGTACCTCGAAGGCGACGACATGTTCCTCGCCAACTACGCCGACGTCCTCACCGACGCCCCGCTCCCGGCGATGATCGAGCGGTTCTCGGCTTCCGATTGCGGCGCCTCGATGATGGTCGTGCCGCCGCAGTCGTCGTTCCACTGCGTCGAAATGGACGAGGGCGGCCGGATCGGCGCGCTGACCCCGGTGAGCGAGATGCCGCTGTGGGAAAACGGCGGGTACTTCGTGCTGCGCCAGGAGGTCTTCGACCATATCCCGGTGGGCGGCGACCTGGTCGGCGACGGCTGCGGCGAACTCGCCAAGCAGGGCAGGCTGCTCGCCTACCCCTACCGCGGTTTCTGGAAGCCGACCGACACGGTCAAGGAACGCGTCCAGCTGGACGACGCCTACGCGCACGGCGACCGTCCGTGGGCGTTGTGGGAACACGAACCGGCGCCGGTGGGTATCGCGTGATCGCACTCGGTACCGGCGGGCTCGGACGGATCGTCGCGCTCGGCGCGCATTGTGACGACATCGCCATCGGGGCGGGCGGCACACTGCTGACGATCTGCGCGGACAACCCGGGTGTCCGGGTCGACGCGCTCGTGCTGTCCGGCGGCGGCACCGACCGGGAGGCCGAGGAGCGTGCCGCGCTCGCGGCCTTCTGCCCCGGCGCCGACGTCGAGGTCACCGTGCTCAAACTGCCCGACGGCCGCTTTCCCGCGCATTGGGAAGAGGCCAAGAACGGGCTGGAGGAACTACGCCGCCGCACCGAGCCGGACGTGGTCCTGTCACCGCGTACGGCCGACGCGCACCAGGACCACCACGGCCTTGCCACGCTGGTGCCGACGGTGTTCCGCACACATCTGCAGCTGGAGTACGAAATCGCCAAATGGGACGGCGACCTCGGCAAACCCACCGCGTATGTCCCGCTTTCCCCTGAGCGTGCCGAGGAGAAGGTCCGCTTGCTGCAGGAGCATTACGCCTCGCAGCGGCACCGCCCTTGGTACGACCGGGAAGCCTTCCTCGGCCTCGCGCGCATTCGCGGCATCGAATGCGGGCAGCGCTACGCGGAGGCCTTCGACCTCAAGAAACTGACGCTCGATCTCTCCTCGAAAGGCTGAAAGCCATGCGTGTGCTGTTGACCGGGCACAAGGGGTATCTGGGCACGGTGATGGCCCCGGTCCTGGCCGCCGCCGGCCACGAGGTGATCGGCCTCGACTCCGGTCTCTTCGAAGCCTGCGTACTGGGCCCGATCCCCGATGACCCCAAGGGTTACGAGGTCGACCTCCGCGACGTCACCGCCGAGCACGTGTCCGGGGTGGACGCGGTGATCCACCTCGCCGCGCTGTCCAACGACCCGCTCGGTTCGCTGGCGCCGCGGCTGACTTACGACATCAACCACCACGCGTCGGTCAAACTCGCCAAGCTGGCGAAGGACGCCGAGGTCCAGCGGTTCCTCTACGCCTCGACGTGTTCGGTCTACGGCGCCTCGGGCGGCGACGGCCTGGTCGGCGAGGACGCGCCGCTGCGCCCGGTGACGCCGTACGCCGAGTCGAAGGTGCGGGTCGAGGACGACCTGCACGCGCTCGCGGACGACGGCTTCACCCCGGTGTACCTGCGCAACGCCACCGCTTTCGGCTTCTCGCCGCGGCTGCGGTCGGACATCGTGCTCAACAACCTCACCGCGCACGCCCACGTTTCGGGTGAGGTGCTGGTGCTGTCGGACGGGACGCCGTGGCGGCCGCTGGTGCACGCCAAGGATATCGCGCGTGCCTTCACCGCGGCGTTGGAAGCACCGAAGGAAGCCGTGCACGACAAGGCGTTCAACATCGGTACCGAACGCAACAACGTGACCGTCGCCGAGATCGCGCAGCAGGTCGTCGAGGCCGTTCCCAGCGCGACGCTGCGGATCACCGGCGAATCCGCGGGCGACCCGCGCTCCTACCGGGTCGACTTCTCACGTTTCCGCGAGGCGATCCCCGGCTTCGAATGCGACTGGTCGGTCAAGGACGGCGCACTCGACCTGATTTACGCCTACCGGACGCACGGCCTGACCGAGCAGGACTTCAAGCAGCGCTTCACCCGGCTGGCGACGCTCAACTCGCGGACCGCCGCGGGCGAGATCGACGAAACTTTGCGGCGACGGTGATGACGCACCAAGCCCTGGAGACCGGCGCCGACCTGCGAAAGCTGGTCGAGCGCTTGTATCCGCTCTGCCGCAGCATCACCGGCGACGGCGTCCGCGCCACGCTGGAGATCCTCGGCGAGCACATCCCGCTCGACGTCCACGAGGTGCCCACCGGCACGCAGGTGCTGGACTGGACCATCCCGCAGGAGTGGAACATCCGTGACGCGTATGTGAAGGACGCGTCCGGGCGCCGGGTCATCGACTTCCGGGAGTCGAATCTGCACGTGGTCGGCTACAGCGTGCCAGTGGCCGAAAAGATGTCGCTGGACGAACTCCGCGGCCACCTCCACACGCTGCCCGATCGGCCGTCGTGGATCCCGTACCGGACCAGCTATTACGCGCCGGCGTGGGGTTTCTGCCTGGCGCAGGACACACTCGACGCGTTGCCGGACGGCGAGTACGAGGTGCGGATCGATTCCACTTTGGACGATGGACACCTGACCTACGCCGAGCATGTCGTCACTGGCGAGGTCACCGACGAGGTGCTTGTCTCGTGCCACATCTGCCATCCGTCGCTGGCGAACGACAACCTCGCCGGTGTCGCGGTGGCCGCCGCCCTCGCGCAGCGCCTGGCCGCGGAGAAACCGCACTTCACCTACCGTTTTCTCTTCATGCCGGGCACCATCGGGGCGATCACCTGGCTCGCGCGCGACCCCGAGCGGGTCGGCAGGATCAAGGCGGGGGTCGTGCTGGCCTGCGCGGGCGACCCGGGTTCCTTGACCTACAAACGAAGCCGCCGCGGTGACGCCGAAATCGACAAGGTGCTCGAGTTCGTACTGGCCGAGCGGCCGCATACGCTCCTCGACTTCTCGCCGTACGGCTACGACGAGCGGCAGTTCTGCTCGCCGGGGTTCAACCTCGGCGTCGGCTCGCTGACCAGGACGCCGTACGCGGGCTATCCCGAGTACCACACCTCGGCCGACGACCTCGATTTCGTGTCCACCGAGGCGATGGAGGACACCCTGGCGACCCTTCGCGAGGCGTTCTCCGTGCTGGACCGGAACAGGAGCTACGTCAACCTGAGCCCGTACGGCGAACCGCAGCTCGGCAAGCGTGGGCTGTACGACTCGCTGGGTGGCCGCAGCGACGCCAAGGACGCCCAGATGGCGATGCTCTGGGTACTCAACCTTTCCGACGGGGACCACAGCCTCCTCGACGTCGCGAAGCGATCCGGGCTTCCCTTCGGCTCCGTCGCCGCCGCCGCGCACGCGCTGCACGACGCCGGATTGCTGAAGGAGTGACTCGCGTGGCAGTCGGCAAACATCGGGCGACACTGGCCTCCGGGGCGGTGCGGGCCATGGCAGGCAGGCTCAGCTGGGGCCTCGGCGACCAGGCCGTTTCGAGCCTGACCAACTTCGCGGTCGGCCTGTACGTCGCCCGCACGCTGGGCACGTTCGCCTTCGGCATGTTCAGTCTCGCGTGGGTGACCTACGGCGTGGTGCTCAACATCTCACGCGGGATGGCCACCGATCCGATGATGGTGCGCTTTTCCGCGGTACCGGAGGAAACCTGGCGCCGGGCGGTCTCCAGCGCGTCGGGGACCGCGCTCGGCGTCGGCCTGGTGACCGGCATGGTGAGCGTGCTCGCCGGGGTGGTGGCGGTCAAACCGCTGGGCGGGGTGTTCATCGCGCTCGGCGTCGTGCTGCCGGGCCTGCTGTTGCAGGACGCCTGGCGGTTCGCGTTGTTCGCCAAGGGCGACGGCAAGAAGGCGTTCGTCAACGACTGCGTCTGGGGGGTGGCGCTGATCCCGGCGCTGGCCATCGCCGGACAGGTCGGCACCGTGGTCGCCTTCATCCTGGCCTGGGGTATCGCCGGTGCGGTCGCGGCGGTGTACGGCCTGTTCCAGACCGGCATCGTGCCGCGGATCTCGGAGATGACGCGCTGGCTGAAGGAGCAGCGCGACCTGAGCGTGCGTTATCTGATCGAAAACGTCAGCAACGCGGGCTCGTCCCAGCTGCGCGCGTACGGCCTCGGGGCGATCGCCGGTATCACCGCGGTCGGCGCCGTCCGCGGTGCCGAACAACTGCTCGGCCCGTTCCTCGCGCTGCTGATGGGGCTTTCGCTCACGACCGTCGCCGAAGGCGCCCGCGTCCTGAAGCACGCCCCACACCGGCTGAAGCATTTCTGCGTACTGCTCGGCGGCGGCCAGGCGGGCGCCGCCCTGGTGTGGGGACTCGGGTTGCTGCTCCTGGTCCCCCACGACGCCGGCCGCTGGATCATGGGTTCTGTCTGGGACGCGGCGGAGCCGCTGATCCTGCCGGTCACCCTGTCGGTCACCGCGGCGGGCTTCACCGCGGGCGCGGCCGCCGGGTTGCGTGCCCTCGGCAACGCCAAACGCAGCCTGCGAGCCCAGCTCGTCGCTTCGGCGGGCTACGTGATCTTCGGGATCTTCGGCGCCTATCTCAACGGTGCCGAAGGTGCCGCGTGGGGCTCGATGCTCTCGGTCGTACTGGGCGCCGCGCTGTGGTGGTACCAGTTCCGCGCCGCGTACCGCGAATACCGGCCACCCACGCCGGAACCGGCCGCGCCGCGCACCAAGGACGAAGAGGTGGGAACGGCATGACACAGGTTCCACGGCTCAGCATCGGGCTACCGGTCTACAACGGCGAGGAGTACCTCGCCGAATCGCTCGACGCCTTGCTCGGCCAGAGCTACGAGGATTTCGAGCTGGTCATTTCGGACAACGCCTCGGCGGACGGGACCGAGGGGATCTGCCGCGACTACGCGAGCCGCGACCCCCGGATCCGGTATCTGAAGCTGCCGAAGAACGTCGGCGCGTCCCCCAACCACAACCGGGTACTGGACGAAGCCCGCGGTGAGCTGTTCAAATGGGCGTCGCATGACGACCTCTACGGCCGCGACCTGCTGAAACTGTGTGTCGACGCACTCGACGAGCGGCCGGAGATGATCGTCGCGCATACCTGGCAGGCCATCATCGACGACCGCGGCGCGGTGACCCACAAGCTCGACTACCCGCTGGCCACGGACTCCCCGCACGCACCAGCGCGGTTCCGCAGCCTGCTGTTCGAAACCGGCGGCGACGACTTCTACGGCGTCATGCGCACCGACGTCCTCCGCCGGGTCAAGCCGCTCGACAGCTACCACCACGCCGACCGCACCTACGTCGCCGAACTGAGCCTCCACGGCCCGTTCCACCAGGTCCCCGAGGTGCAGTACTTCCGCCGCGACCACCCCGGCCGCGCGGAACGGGCGAACCCCAGCATCCGCAAACGCTGCTCGAACCTCGACCCGCGCCGCGCCGACCCGGTGCGGAATCCGTTGCCGCGGCTGCTGGGCGAGTACATCGGCGGGTTCATCGGCGGCATCCGCCGGGCACCGCTCTCCTCGGCGGACCGGCGGGAGTGCTACCGGCACCTGGCGTCCTGGCTGGCCGACCGGTCCCACGGCCGGAACGAGGACCGCGCCGAGGACGGCGTCCCCGAACTCGAAACCGACCGGATGAACATCGACGCCGTGGTCCCTGGACGGCAGAGGAGGACGTCGTGACCTCTCGCTCCGGAGCGAGACGAAGACACCCCAAAGTCGGCTTCTTCGGGTTGCTGGGTGCGGGGAACATCGGCAACGACGGCTCACTCGAAGTCGTGCTCGCGTATGTGCGGGAGCACCACCCCGACGCCGAACTCACCTGCCTCTGCTCCGGACCGGAGCAGGTGGAGGCCCGCTACGGCGTCCCGGCGGAATCCCTGCTCTGGTACTACTCTCGCAACCGTGAAGCGACCGGGATCCGCGCGGCCCTGCTGAAGGCCGTCGGCAAGGTCGCCGACACCCTCAAGATCCTCTCCTGGACCCGCCAGTGCGACGTCGTGATCGTTCCCGGCGCCGGCGTCCTGGAGACCACGCTTCCCTTGCGTCCCTGGGGTTTCCCCTACGCGATGGCGCTGCTCGGGGTGGCGGGCAGACTGGGCGGCACCAAGGTCGCGCTGCTCAACGTCGGCTCGAATGTCATCCGCCAGCGGACCACCCGGCGGCTGTACCGGATCGCCGCCCGCTCCGCGCACTACCGGTCGTTCCGCGATCAGCTGTCGAAGGACGCTTGGCGGGAAATGGGCCTCGACACCTCGAAGGATGACCTCTACCCGGACCTGGCCTTCGCCTTGCCGATCCCCGCCGGGCGGCCGTCGAACGTCGTCGGGGTCGGCGTCATGGAATTCCACGGCGGCAACGACGACCGCCGGGACGCCGACGAGATCCATGCGTCCTATGTGGACGCGATGAAACGCTTCGTGCGCTGGCTCGTCGACGACGGCCGGGAAGTCCGGCTGCTCACCGGGGACGAGATCGACGAACCCGTCGTCGAGCAGATCTTCGCCGATCTGCGCGAGCACCGGCCGGATCTCGGCCCGGACCGGGTGACCGCGGCGAAACTCCCCACCCTCGGCGACCTCATCACCGAGATCGCCGCGCTCAGCGCCGTCGTCGGGACGCGTTACCACAACGTCCTGTGCTCGCTGAAACTCGCGAAGCCGACGATCTCGATCAGCTATTCGCAGAAGATGGACAGCATCATGGCGGATATGGGGCTGGCCGAGTTCTGCCAGTCCGCCCGCGCTGTCGACGTCGACCTGCTCATCCGGCAGCTCACCGAACTCGAGGCGAAACCCGAAGAGTTCTGGCAAACGCTGCGCGACCGCGGTGCGGCCAAGCGGGAACTGCTGGAAAAGCAGTACGACGTCCTCGACGAGACCTTGTTCCGCATGCCGCCGAAGGAGATCCGATGAAGGCCGAACCGGTTCCCGAAATCGAAGGCGCGTACCTGTTCACGCCGACGCCGTTCGCCGACGAGCGCGGTTTCTTCAGCCGCACCTTCGACAGCGAGGTCGTCGCGTCGGTGGGCATCGACCCCAGCGGATTCGCACAGGACAGCATTTCGCGGTCCCGCAAGGGTGTCGTGCGCGGAATGCACCTGCGTGGCGGCAACGGGGAGTCCAAAGTGGTCCGTTGTTCGTCCGGTGCGATCTTCGACGTCGTGGTGGACCTGCGACCGGATTCGCCGACGTTCCGGAACGTGAAATCGTTCGAACTCTCCGGGGAAACCCAGATCTCACTGTACATCCCGGCCGGCTGCGCGCATGGCTTCCAGGCGCTGACCGATCCCGCCGACATCGCCTACCGCATCGACCGGCCGCACGACGCGAGCGAGGACATCGCGATCTCCTACGCCGACCCCGAACTGGCCATCGAGTGGCCGCTCGCGATCAGCGCGGTGTCCGAACGAGACGCCCACGCTCCTCCTCTCGCCGCCGCACTGACGACAACGAGGTGACCTGATGAACCGCCCCTTGCCGCTTTCCGACCAGGCGAATCAACGGTTGCATCGGGTCATCCCCGGCGGCGCCCACACCTACGCCAAGGGACAGGACCAGTACCCGGACGACCTCGCGCCGGTCATTTCACACGGTCTCGCGGGCCATGTGTGGGACGTCGACGGGAACGAGTACATCGAATACGGCTCTGGGCTTCGGGCGGTCAGCTTGGGGCACGCGCATCCACGGGTCCTCGACGCCGTCCGCACCGAGATCGCGAAGGGCGCCAACTTCGTCCGGCCGTCCATCATCGAAGCCGAGGCGGCGGAACGGTTCCTCGCCGCGGTGCCGACCGCGGACATGGTGAAATTCGCGAAGAACGGCTCCGACGCGACCACCGCCGCCGTCCGCCTCGCCCGTGCCGTGACCGGGCGCCCGCTGGTGGCGATCTGCGGGGATCACGCGTTCTTCTCCACCGACGACTGGTTCATCGGCACCACCCCGATGGCGGCCGGGATCCCGCGTGAGACGACCGACCTGACGATTTCCTTCCCCTACGGCGATCTCGCCGCCACCGAAGAGATACTGCGGAACCACGACGTCGCCTGCCTGATCCTGGAAGCGGCGACACGGCAGGAGCCGCCCGCCGGATATCTGGCCGGGTTGCGGGAACTGTGCGACCGGTACGGCTGCCTGCTGGTGTTCGACGAGATGATCACCGGGTTCCGGTGGTCGGAGTCCGGGGCGCAGGGGCTGTACGGCGTCACGCCGGATCTCTCGACGTTCGGCAAGGCACTCGGCAACGGTTTCGCGGTCTCGGCGCTGGCAGGCAAGCGGGAGTACATGGAACTCGGCGGCCTGCGCGACCACCGGGAGCGGGTATTCCTGCTCTCGACCACGCACGGCGCCGAGACGCACTGCCTCGCCGCGGCGATCGCCGTCTTCGACACCTACACCGAAGAGGGGATCACCGACCGGCTGCACGCGCTGGGCGACCGGCTCGCCGCCGGTGTCCGTGAGGTCGCCGCCGGAGCGGGCGTCGGGGATCACGTGCTCGTGCGCGGCAAAGCGAGCAACCTCGTCTTCGCCACCCTCGACGAGAAGTTCGAACCGTCCCAGCCGTACCGGACGCTGTTTCTGCGGGAACTGATCAGTGGCGGGGTCATCGGTCCTTCGTTCGTGGTCAGCAGCGGGCTCACCGAAACCGACATCGACAAGACGATCGACGTCGTCTCGCGGGCCTGCACGACTTACCGGAAGGCGCTCGATCTCGCGGACCCGTCGCAGTGGACGGGCGGACGTCCGGTGAAACCGGTTTTCAGGAGGTACGCATGAGTAGCACTCGTTCGTGTTCATCCGGTGCGCTGCGCGGTGACTTACCTTGAGACATATGACTTGGGCAAGAACGACAGCGCTCACGCTGTCGGTGATTTTGACGGCCGGCTCCTTCACCGCTGTGGCATCGGCGGCCGAGGCGCCGGCCGTCTGCGCGTCCGGACCGGCCGGCTCCTCGAAGCCGGACAACGCCGTCGTCGTCGATCCCGGCGAGCATCTTTCGATCAAGACCTCGGAAAACCCGCCGGGGACGACGTTCTGGCTCAGCCCCGGGACGCACACGCTCGCCGACGACGCGTACAGCCAGGTGATCCCGAAGGACGGCAACGTCTACCTGGGTGCGCCCGGTGCGGTGCTGGACGGCCAGGGCGTCAACCGGGCGGCGTTCACGCAGCTGGCCAAGGACGTCGTGATCCGAGGGCTGACGATCCGCGGCTTCGCCGCACAGCAGGATCAAGGCGTGGTGAACCACGATTCCGGCGAACACTGGGTGATCGAGGGCAACGTCATCGAAGACAATCGCGGGGCCGCGATGATGGCCGGACCGCGACAGGAGGTGCTCGGGAACTGCATCCGGAACAACGGGCAGTACGGGATCAACGCCTACCGCTCCGGCAACGGCATCACCGGGCTCGTCATCGAGGGCAACGAGATCGCCGGCAACAACACCGAGGACTGGGAGAAGAAGCAGCCCGGCTGTGGCTGCAGTGGCGGGGTGAAGTTCTGGGCCGTCGACGGCGCGGACATCCGGGGAAACTGGGTGCACCACAACCACGGCGCCGGACTCTGGGCGGACACGAACAACAACGACTTCGTCATCGAAGACAACCTGATCGAGGACAACGAGGCCGAAGCGCTGTTCTACGAGATCAGCTACAACCTCATCGTCCGCAGCAACGTCTTCCGTCGCAACACCCTGAAAATGGGCAGCGACTTCGCCGCACGGGGGAACAACTTCCCGGTCGCGGCGGTGTACCTGAGCGAATCCGGTGGCGAACCCCGGCTCACGGCGCGGACCGACATGATCGAGATCGCCGAGAACGTGTTCGAGGACAACTGGGGCGGCCTGACCCTGTGGGAGAACGCGGACCGGTTCTGCAACAGTCCCGCGAACACCTCGACCGGAACCTGCACGCGGGTCGTGAGCTCGCCTTCGGACTGCTCCGAGTCCGCGATCACCCAGCGGCCCGCCTACGACGATTGCCGGTGGAAGACGCAGCGGGTCAACGTGCACGACAATACTTTCCAGAGCGCCGCGGATTGCTCGGGGTATTGCGGGCGGATGGCGGTGCTGTCGAACTTCGGCACCTATCCGGCCTGGTCGCCGTACCGGGGCGCCGTCGTATCCGACGCGGTGACGTTCGATCAGGACAACGAGTGGTTCTCGAATACCTACATCGGGCATTGGTCGTTCGTGGCACATGACGCTTCGCGGTCGCTGGACGTGGGCGCGTGGCAGGCGGCTCCCTACGGGCAGGACGTTTGCAGCAGCTTCGGTGGCTCCGGGGGCTGCTGAGTTCCGTTCCCTGGGTACGTGAAGGCCCCCTTGCTTGCGCTAGGCGCAAGGAAGGGGGCCTTCACGTACCTGGGGCTGGCGCTGGCGCGGAGGGCGCGGGTGGGCAGTGGGTTGCGGTGGTCGTGAGTGATTTGGGTCGTTAGAAC